>JAEZWL010000033.1 GCA_023420245.1 Bacillota bacterium
CGGATCGGGGAGATAAGGGTAAGGATGCCGTGGAGATTATGCCCTCTGATATGAGTGTTAACGAAATTCAAAGGATTGCGGAGGACTTCGCAACAGCTGCCGAACGCTGGGTAAAGGCAGGCATGGACACCATCGTCTATCACGGCGCGCACGGTCAGATCTCCGCTGCCTTTTTCTCCAAAGCCTTTAACGACCGCGACGACGAGTTCGGTACACAGACGCTGGAAAACAGAGCGCGCTTTACGGATATGGTTCTGGACGCAATTCGCGCAAAGGTTGGGAACAGACTGAATATTGAATATCGTATCAGTTTGGAGGATATGGTTCCGAATTCCCCAACATTCGACGAGCTGGTGTGGTTCGTCCGGCACATTCAGGACAGGATCGACGTGATCCATGTGTCAAAGGGCTTGCATAACGTCCATCGTCTGGCTCCTTATATGTTTCAGCCTCTGTATTTTGAACACGGCATTAATCTCGATAATGCCGCGAGGCTCAAAGCTCAGGTCGATATCCCGGTTTGTGCGGTCGGCTCCGTTACCATTGACCAAGCGGAGGAGGCTATCGCCTCCGGTAAGCTTGATTTCGTGGCTATGGCACGCGGACTCTACGCCGACCCCGATTTGCCCCGTAAGGCGATGATGGGTCAGGCAGACCGCATCCGCCCCTGTGTGAGATGCAACCAGTGTATCAACAACACGCACACCTACCTTCTGCCCACATGCTGCTCCGTCAATGCCGAAAACGCACGGGAGGTCATCTTTTCTCAGATACCCGCTCCTGCGGGCAGGCGAAGGGTTGCAGTGGTTGGCGGCGGTCCCGGCGGGATGGAGGCGGCCCGGGTGGCGGCGAAACGCGGTCATGAGGTCACTTTGTACGAAAGAACCGACCATCTTGGCGGCGCGTTCGAAATCGCTTCCATGGCTGCGTTTAAGAGCGATAACCGTCGCTATATCGACTGGTCCTCCCGAGATATTCTATCCACTCCCGGCATACGGGTTCTGCTGAATACTGAGGCCACGGCTGAAATTTTGAAAGCCGGCGGCTATGATGTGGTCATTGTGGCCAACGGCAGCAATCCGATCTATCCGCTCACCCTGCGGGGAAAAAAGAATGTATGCTGGGTCGGTGATGTGGAGCTTGGGCACGTTTCCCTGGGCGACAGGGTGGTCATTGCGGGAGCTGGTTTGTCCGGCTGTGAAACAGCCTGGCTGCTTGCAGAGGAAGGCAAGAAGGTCTCGATCATTGACATGCAGCCTCGCAATCTAATCGGCGCCGGCGGCAGCACGATGAATATGTCGGCATTGATGGAAAAATTGGATGAGCTTCATGTGGAGCTTCTTTGCGAGACGAAGCTGGAGGATGTGCAGGACGACGGCATTGTGGTCAGCACAAAAGACGGTTCCAGAAAGCTTTTGTGTGACAATGTGGTTCTCGCGCTCGGGCTGGCTCCTGACACAGCGCTCGGCGAGCAGCTCTACCGTGAGCTTGATTGTCAGGTTGTCTGCGTCGGAGACTGTATGACGCATATGGGCACGCTGAGAAACGCGGTCAGCACCGGGCACATGGCCGGATACAACATTTTCTAATAGAACCTAAATAGAACTGACAAAACAACGTACGGTAAAAAAGCTCGAGGCAACCCACACTTTGTGTGGTTACCTCGAGCTTTTTGCATAAAGATAGCTTACGTCCAACCGTTTGACGCAGGAAAGAATTACGAAGAAATATAGTCAATTGCTATACAAACCCCATGTGAAGCTTATGCCCGAACACAGGAAGCAGTTATCTTTTTAATCAAAGAACTTTCCTTTATAAAAATTTTCATGATCCAGCTTCTTTGCCGTCAGCTTAAACATCACACAGCCGTCTGGGCAGACGATGTCTTTGGTATATTTGCCGTTTCCTCCGATATTCTCTAAATCTCCACCGCTTCTGACCGCCTCCATAATCGGAAACATCATCAGCATTGTTTTAGAGCAAATGCCCTGTCCGTTTGCATTTACAGGGCAGCCATAGGTACAGGTATATTTATCTCCGATTTCTTCACCGTTTCTGCAATAGCGCTCTGTGTGGTCGCTGCGAAGAAACCCTGTTACCTCGATTTCCCATTCATATTCTTCATCATACCATTTTTTCATGATTAGCCTCCGATTTCTTGTTACTCTGCGGTATCATATAAAATAACTCAAAAAAATTATAGTGCACAAATTAACACGCTGGAAGAAATAAAATTATGATGATACTCTACAAAATTCTTTTACATTCAGTCCTTGCTGCCCGGTTTTTTGTTAATAGAGCCATAAATTCCATGGATAAGAATCACTTGAAAAATGCCTCGAAATTAAAATAGAGTCGCTACCGGTATGCTGTTCGTTTCTCATGATTGTGCTTACCCGCCCTTAGGATTTTATTCAGGAAGTCCTAAGAGCAGAAGATGAGACCAGCACTTATTTTATAATGGACAAAGCTCAATCGTAGTATTTTCCTGTCATATTCAGTATCTGCACCTGAATGACGGCTGTTCCACGAACCATGTTTTCAGGCAAAGCTAGTTCTGAAAGGTGCGGAGTGTGTTTTTTAACAATTTCCATTAGAACTTCCCTTTTTAGGTCAATATCATCTACTAAGGCAGCTGTGCCAGACAGAATTACGCTTTCGTATTTTGTATTGGTATCGCAAGCCTTGTTGTTTGGGTCAAGTAGTAAGCCTTGCATTTCATAGACAGTCATGCTTACAGAAGGGTTTGCCTTAATATTATCTATCTTTTTGCCTTTGGGCAGACCGTGCATATAAATAAAACCCTGGTGGCAGATATAGTGCATTGGGGTGACATAGGGGGTTCCATCCTCGTTTAATGTTGCAAGACTGCAGGTAACGGTCCGATTGAGCAAATCCTCAATTTTGTCCTTAGTCAGCATATGCGTTTTCATTCTGTGCTGCATGATTTAAATCCTCCTGTTTTCCTTTTCTTTCGGGTGTTTTTCTGATCATTGGCTTGCGTTATCCGAAATATTTCTCACCTCGTGTGTTTGTGCTGAGAAAAAATAACGAAATTTTCATCATGGCAACGGTGAATTGAACGCTTTTCTCACGTTCAAGCTACTTATCACCTTTCTGGGAATCGTTGTTGTTTATCAATAATACATAACAATTATAGCATAAAAACTACAGCACGGGAACAAATAAAAACTCCATGTGCAGGTTTATCCCTAACACATGGAGCATAATTGGTGCACAGGGTTAACTCATTTCTCCTTTTATATTGGACAAGCGGATGGCAAAGCCTTCGTGCCTATGCGTAAAATAAATTTACAGTTAATAAGGCAATTTCTGAAATAAACTCTTTAAATAAACAAAGGCAAATGAATCGATCATTGCATGTATGATAATTGCACATAACAAACCAAATGTAATATATACATACCCCAATAATACACCACATGAAAATGCAAATATTGCAAAAATGATTTTTCCTTTGCTAATTGGTGGCACAGCCCAGAATTGTGCATGGGCAAACATAAAAATTATGGACGTAATCCATAAGCCAACAAAGCTTTGAAGAGTTCCCCTGAAAAGCAGCTCTTCCCCTATACCAGCTATCATACCAGTAAATAGGAGAGAGGGGTAGGAGCTTTTTGTTAAGGGCTTTAAGTGACTTAGCGCTATAATTTCGCTTCTTTTTACACGCAGAATAAAATAAAGTGCAAGGTCTATTCCCAGACCAATCAAAAATCCACTTATGACTTGCTTGCCTTTTGAACCCCCGCTTGTTAAGAAATTCAATATACTTTCATGTCTATAGAAAAAGGCTACGCTCAGAGAAATGATAATAAAGATGGATTCCACTATAATGGAATCCTTTAAAGTAAGTACATTTGATTTCTTATTTTTCATAAGTATGATTCTTCCTTCTCGATATGATCGGGGTCAAAATAGTTAATAGTTGAAACATTCCACAATAAAAAAGCTTTGGGCTTTAAAAATCAATGTGAAATAAAAAGCACATTACTGAATTGAGTTTGAATAAACCTGCTTCACTTAATACAATTGAATAAGTAAAAAAAGTCGAAGCAAGTTTGCGAGCGAGATTACAATTATTATATTCTCATCAATCAATGATTTCAATGAATTATGCAAGATTTTTGGGAATGAATTCCATAATATATGCAAACCACGCAAAGGCTCTATCTTGTCGGTATGAATGACTGCCTGCTGGTAAGTGTGACCCCACGGATTGAGAAAAATCGCCGGAATTATTGATGGGAATGTCTCCGTACAGGTTTTTGCATTCAATTACAAAATTACGTCCTTTGGTAATTACAAGAAAGTCAATTTGTGCTGTTATGATATACAAGCTGAACAGAATAGCAGCACTCCCTGGTGGATCCTCACTTGAACAAAAATGGGACAATTCTCATATCTTGTACTATCATCCGATCTTTGAATTGATTATTTGATTAAAGCAGAGCTTCGGCAATTAAAAGAAAAAACAGGGTAAATTTGTGTACTATACAATAATGTGACTCATATATTTATAATTTATGAATCGACAAGGAGGCTTTCATTTGGATAATCAATTCTGTAACCTTACCGGCCATATTGTCATACCGAAAGATTATTTATATAACGAAGCGAGGCAAGATTACAACCGCGCCATTCAGCAGTATCCTCAGATAATTGACTACTGCAAGAATAAATGGGATGTTGTTAATGCCGTGTTATGGTCAAAAAAGTTCCATGTGCCACTAAGAATTCGCAATGGCGGTCACAATTATGAGGGCTACTCGAACGGCAACTGCACCCTGATCATTGACGTAAGTGAAATGACGCGTCTTGATATTGAAAAAAGCGGAAACCTGTTGTATGTTCAAGGCGGAGTAACGAATAGCTTAGTATATGAATTTCTGTCCTCAAAAGGATATCCTTTCCCCGGTGGCACCTGTCCGACTGTCGGGGTAGGCGGATACGCTATGGGAGGCGGTTGGGGACTTTCATGCCGGTACTTGGGGCTTGGGTGTGACAGTCTTGAGGAAATTGAGCTTGTAAACTACGAGGGTGACATTATTATAGCAAGCCGAAACTGCAATGAAGACCTTTTTTGGGCATGCCGCGGTGCGGGAGGCGGAAATTTTGGGGTCGTCGTATCTATGAAATTTAGGCTTCCACCGAAGGTAGACAAAGTTACACTAATCGAAATCGACTACCTCCATGTAACCTCTAAAGAACAGGAAACATTTCTTAAAACCTGGCAGAGATGGTTGATCGGCGCAGATCCCAGAATCACATTGCTTTCAAGAATCTACAACTCCGTCAATGATGGCCTAGCGATGCTTGTAAGGGGTATCTTTTACGGCGAACCGAACGAGGCGGAGCAAATTGTAAAACCATTCCTTGAACTTACCGGGGCGGAGTATAGTCTTGACTATATAACGTTTCTTGAAGCAGTTACAATAATCGGGAGTAATTATCCACCATTTGAAAAATTTCAGTCTGCCAGTCGTTTTGTCCTGAAAAATTTCAACCAGTGTGAAATTTCAGAGCTTGTCAGATTGATTCGTAAACGCCCAGCGGGTTCTGTCTTTGCTGGCTTATCGATGTATGCTCTTGGTGGCAGAGTTCGTGAAGTAGGAACGGATGAGACGGCATTCTTTTATCGGAACGCGAACTTTATCATCTGGCTGGAAACTACTTGGGAGAAAAACAGGTACGCAGAGGAAAACACGAACTGGATCAATGACCGATTTCCAATCCTTGCAGCCACAACCACAGGCTCCTATGTTAATTTCCCCTATAATGATTTGCCCTATTACTTAGAAGAGTATTATGGCTCACATGTAAGCAGACTTAAAAGGATTAAAGAGAAGTACGACCCGTTTCATATTTTTACATTCCCTCAGGGTATCCGGGGAGAGTTTCAGTCACCGAGACCAACTATTGCTGAAAACAATAAGGTTGAGACGTCAGTACAACGAACAGACGATGCCGCTTATCGTAGATTTAGGTATGTCACAAACCATACCGATTAGATCGTTTGTTATAAGTATATCGGATAATAAATTCCACTTAATAAACTTTTTTAGCCTCAAAGTCAGTGCTTTTGCGGGCTTCCGGGTTTGTTCAGCAGAGCATTTCATTACTCACTGTCCATCAAGTTGGTTACAGTCGTAAAGATACTTTCAAGCTGTATGCTGACTAAATTGCGTATGGGAATCACCTTGTAATCCACATCATTTTCCAGAGCTTGGCCGTTTGCCTCAAGCATTGCATTTCCTGCCGTCAGAGCTGCTTCTAAAGCTGCCTTTTTTTCGTCAGAGCATGGTTTTTTCAATTCGTCACGCAGCATACGCACGAATCCTCCCAAATAAATGAGGCTGCAAAAACGACTTCCGTACAAATTATCGAAAACATCACAGGTTTTTGCCGGAACATTCACTTCTTCATTGGTCAACGCCCAGCTTTTTTTTGCCGCATAATCAATCTCAACCGCTGCAACAAAATCCTGCATCATTAATTTAAACGGATTGTCATCGGGAATATAGCCGCCTACCTGATTTAATCCATCCTTTAAAACCGCACAGGTGGTTTCGAAGATTTCGCATCCCTGCACAATGGCATCCCGGCGGATAATTTCAGTCAGTGAGGTATCATTCACACGCGGGTCAAAGAAATACGGAAGCTCAGAGACAACGGTAAAAGTATTCCCGATGGTGTTCGCATATCCATCGCTGGAAGTTCCAGAATTAATGAGCTTTTCCGGCTGTGAACAAACATATTGTTCATAATAGTCATACATATCCTGTATGTCAAACATCCGGTAAACAGCGGGGATATATTGCTCGCAGCAAGGCATTTCCGGTTCCCCCAGCAACAGGGGAACGCCGTATTTTCCGGCGATTTCCGGTAGCTTGCTATATACTTCGGGCTTGTTTTTAGAAACATACCAAAACGCACCTCCGAACCCTGCATTGTGCAGGGAAAACATACATTTCGGTTTAATTTCATCAATTAAACGCATCAGTGCCTGCGTCTCTGGAATGGGACTGTGAAAATGCAGGTTCTTATAATCAATAGGGAACGTCCACTCCACTTGCCTGTTCATAATTGGACGGTAGTAATCCCGCGCATAGTTTAATAATGTAAACGGTCCTTTGAACCAGCCTTCATTAAGACGGGTACCATCCGGGTCAGCACATTTAATAATATACCATGTGCAGCCGAGCGTATCGAGCAATTCCTTATTCTGTGCCAAAAGGGATGAAAAATAGTGTAGGGTCGTAGCCCCGATTGGCTCGTTTGGATGAGGACACGCAAATGCCAGCGCATTTACCGGTCCATCCCCGATTTTTAGGCAATAAATCGGGCTACCATTCGTGGAAGCACCCAAATTGATTAAGGTTACAGCATCCGGGTAATCCTTCGCAAGCTTTTTTGTACTTTCATCCAGTTCATCCACTGTTAAAAAAACTTTGTAGTCTGGAACGGCATCAATTAATTCCTGAAATAACATAAAAATTCACCTCTTTCAAAATTGATCCAACAACGATAAGCGAAGAAAGAATACTTCCTTTCTCCGCTTAATGTCTGGTAATTTTACTGATTCACATCTTTATTGAAGGTAACATAAGTCATTTCGTTATAAGAAGCTTTTTGCATAGACTCATCATATGGCATACCGGACAAATAGTCCTTATAAGCGTCAATGGAAATGACTTCTGACAATGAAATATACGGTAAATCATCCGCAGCAATCTTTTGTATGTTCTTATAGATTTCACCACGCGCAGTCTGATCCATTGTTACCGCGCCCTTGGCAAAAAGCTTATCAATTTCCGGGTTGCTGTAACCGGAAAGATTTAACATACCTCCGGTTACAATGCGGTGAGAGAGGTTCGAGGGATCAGGTCCTAAGGCACCGCCCGCGGCAAACAGATCATATCCTTTGCCGGATGTTACCATCTGCGTATAAACAGACACATCCACTGTGTTGATCTGCACCTTTATGCCGATTTCTTTCAGATTCGCCTGAATAATGGAAGCAATATTGGGAAATGGATCAACATTCAAGACCGCAAAGGTTATGGTAAGGTAATTGCCGTCTTTATCCTTAGTCAGACCTGAGTTTTCCATCAGTTTTTTCGCTGCCGCTACGTCATAGGACGGAATCTTGGAATCTTTATTGAAGGCCCATGGTATAGTTGGCGTATAAAATCCCTCCGCCAGCTTTCCGGATTCCATAAATGCCTTCGATATGATTTCATCGCGGTTGACGGCCATAGCGACTGCCTGACGAATCTCTTTTTTATTAAACGGTGCCTGGCGCATATTAAACCCGAAATAGTACCTGCCGAAGGTGTTGCTTTTAACGACTTTAGTGCCGCTTGTCTTCATCAGCGTTCCCACCTGCGCAGGAGGCGGGATAACGCCGAGGACGTCCAGTTCTCCGTTGTTGAAGGCCTGAATGGCGGTATTGGCATCCGGAATAATTGTATAAGCAAGGTGTCCAATCTTTGGTGCCCCGCTGAAATAGTCGGAATTAGCATCCATTTTGACGGAAACACCCTTTTGGTATTCCGAAAATTTGAAGGGACCGGTTCCCACAGGTTTTTGTGTTGCTGCCGGTGCAGTTGTCCAGTCGGTATCTTGATAAATATGTTTTGGCAAAATAAATGACCCGATGTAGGATACCGAGCTTAATAGGGTGGCATCTGGTTCTTTCATGTGAAACACAACCGTATTTGCGTCTGGGCAGGTAATTTTATCAAGATTTTGCAAATAGGAAGACAGGTAGCCTTTTTTCGACACGATAGTGTCATAAGTCCATTTGACGTCGTCAGAACTGAACGCCTGGCCATCGTGCCATTTTACATTGCTATTCAAGTGAAAGGTATAGGTTTTGGCATCCTTAGAAACATCCCATGACTTTGCCAGATCCGGAATGATTTCATTATTATTGTTTATTTTTACCAGTCTGCTGAAAAGATTTTCAGCTACAGTATACCCGCAGTCATCCGGAGCTGCGTCCTGGTTAAAAGATAAGGGGTCACCCTGAAGACCAACGATTAAGGTTTTGTCGCTTTGATTGATATTGTTTGATGCGTTTGTTGCTGTGACTGCTGCCGTACCGGCGGCGGAGCCTGCTGAACTTCCGCTGCAAGCGGTAAATGTGCTAAGCAAGATTGCTCCGGTCAATACGGCTGCCAATAGCCTGTTCATTTGTTAGATTCCTCCTTGTTTTGTTGTAATGATAGGTAAAATAAACTCATTTACTCAATTTGATTTACATGCTCACATTGAAAGCAGCTTACACAATGTCCGCCGCCCAGATTGTTAGTTTGTGGATATTCATAAAAACATCGGTCTGTTGCCGCAAAGCAGCGGGGAGCAAAATAACAGCCGACCCGTTCCCCTGATGGTGTCGGCGGTTCACCCGGTATTTCGATAAATTCTGCTTTTGCATTCGGGTCAATGGACGCACAGTTGTAAAGCAATGCTTTGGTGTACGGATGCATTGGATTTTGTATAACATCCTCCGTATTCCCGCTTTCTACGATACGGCCTAAATACATAACGGCGACACGGTCTGAAATATAACGTGTCGTAGCAAGGTCATGACTGATAAAGACTAAAGATGTATTCTGCTTCTTTGAAAGCTCCAACAGAATATTGATAATATCTGCGCGAACTGAAACGTCCAGCATTGAAACCGGCTCATCTGCCACAATGAAGCGGGGGTGGAGCAGCATGGTTCGGATGATGGAAATACGCTGTAGCTGACCTCCGGAAAGCTCGTGAGGATAGCGGCGCAAAAAGTCCTGCGCTGGTACGAGTCCTGCACTTTCCAGCGCATTTTCGCAAAGTTTTATCCGTTCTTTGTAATTGCCGCCAATATGATGGAGGATCAGCACACGGGTTAGAATTTTTTCAATCGTTTGCCCTGGTGGAAAAGTATCAAATGGATTTTGGAATACCATTTGCACCAATTTACGAAAAGAAAACCGATCCTTTTTCAATAAGTCCGCCGCTTTTTCACCGTTATACAGAATGCTGCCGCCGGTTGGTTCCTCAAGCTGAATCAGAAGCTTTCCAAGCGTAGACTTCCCGCAGCCGGATTCTCCGATGATTCCGAGTACCTCTCCGGCTTTCAGTGTAAAGCTGACTCCGTCAACGGCGTGTACCGACTGTTTCAGTTTTCCGGTACCGGAGGAGCTATAATATTTTTTTAGATTTTCTACCTGTAAAACGAGTTGGTTTGTTCTTTCCGCCACCTATTTCACCTCCCCGGCAAAGAAGCACGCAGCCGTATGATTCTCTCCCAAAGATTGCTGTGCAGGACATTCGCAAAAGCACCGTTTTTGCGCGTGAGGGCACCGGGATGAAAAAACGCACCCTTTTTGTTGGTCGGACAAATCCGGCATACTCCCGAATATCCCCCTGAGGTTTACTTTTTCTCCATGTAAGGTTGGGAAGGAGCGGAGAAGCCCTTGCGTATAAGGATGCACAGGATGAGAAATCACCGTCTTTACATCACCGTATTCCATCAGCTTTCCGGCGTATAAAACCGCTACCGTTTCACAGCAGGAGGAGACAACGGAGATGTCATGCGTAATAAGCAGCCAGGTGATGTCCATTGTGTAACGCAGTTTTTTAATTTCACGAATAATTTGACCCTGCGTAATAACATCCAGCGCCGTTGTCGCTTCGTCAAATATTATGAATGGGGGTTTGTGCATTAAACTACAGGCAATCGAAACACGCTGCAACATTCCGCCGGACAGTTCATGCGGATAAGCATTTAAGGCGCGTTCCGGCAAACCAACCATGGCAAACAGGCGCGACAGCTTCTCCTGTACCTCTTTTGCCGGTGCTTTTTCATCATGGACGCGGTATATATCCTTAAGCTGCCTTCCAATTTTGTGGACGGGGCTCAGAATGTTCATTGATTTTTGAAATACGACCGATATGCTTTTCCAACGCAGCTCCTGCATTTCTCTTTCTGAGCAATGGAGGAGGTCTTTTCCCATAAAATCAACTGTGCCTTCAACCAGCGTGTCTTTTGAAAGTAACCGGAGAATAGCCATTGCAAGAGTTGACTTTCCGGAGCCGGATTCGCCGACAACGCCAAGCGGCTTTCCCTTCTCAATGGAAAAAGAAACATCATTCACTGCGGTGACGCACTTTTCCTTCATTACATAGGTGACATTTAAATGCTGTATATCAACTAAGCCCATTCTGCTAACCCCTTCCCGTATCTTTGGGATTCATTTGAACGGAAATCCCGTCACCAAGAAAATAAAAAATAAACACAAGCAGTAGAATTGCAATACCTGAAAACGTGGATACCCACCAGCCGTTCAGTAAATAACCTTTTCCTTGATTAATCAGCTGCCCCCAGCTGATGGTATTAGGGTCACCCAATCCTAAAAAGCTCAACGAAGCTTCGGTTAATATTGCTCCGCCGATTTCCATTGTTGTATTTGCAATGACTGGAAATACTCCGTTTGGGATTATGTAACGAAAAACAATGGAGGTGCGGCTTTCTCCGATTGCAAGCGAGCTTTTAATATACGTTCTTTCCCGCAAAGACATCGCCTGCGCACGCATCAGCTTTGCATTGCTTGGCCAACTGGTAATACCGATTACGAGCATCACATTAAGCAGGCTGCTTCCAAATAAAGCTATGATAATCAACACCAAAAAAAACGATGGCAGCATTATAAAAATGTTGTTTAATTCGTTTAGAATTTTGTCGAGCTTGCCGCCGAAATAGCCTGCAAATGCGCCGAATATTACGCCAATCACTGCTGAAATAAGAGCGGCAGCCACGCCGACGGTAAGAGAGACGCGGGTACCGTAAATAATCATACTATAGACATCGCGTCCCAAGTCATCGGTACCCAGGTAATGCTGAAAACTTGGAGGAGAGATTGTTTGGCTGCCTAATGCTTTCGGATCATTTGTAGCAAATACAGGAGCAAAAATTGCAATGATGATAACTCCCAAAAGCAGCAGCAGTCCTACTTTTAATTGGTAATTACCGTCCATGGAGCGATAAGTTTTTCTTATCTTTTCATAAGTCTTTCCCATCAAGTTTCCCTTCCTACTTGTTATAACGAATGCGAGGGTCAACCAAGGCATAAACGACATCGGTAATTACCATAAATACCGCTACAGAAATAGAAAGCATCAAATAAATACCCATGAGCAACGGATAATCCCGGCGGCTGATTGCCTCCAGCATCAAGCGGCCAACCCCCGGCCACGCAAATACGATTTCAATTAAAGCCGCGCCCATGACGGTATATGCCAAATTAATCCCGAACACAGTAATTGTTGGCAATATGGAGTTTCGCAGCACATAGCGGCGAAATATCTTTTTTTCACTCAAACCCACGGCACGAAAGGTTGTTATAAATTCTTCATTTTTTGTTTGATAAACGGAAGTTTGAAAAATCCGCATATAAACAGGAATTTGAATAATCGTCAGCGTACCCACCGGCAAAATCATATGTCGTATCACGTCGACGATGTAGCCGGCACCGATTGCAGACTGACGCATATTAATCATGCCCGATGTAGGCAAAATCTTTAACCATGTGGAAAAAATAAAAATAATCATCAGTCCCAGCCAAAACGCAGGCATGGAATAAAAAAAGTAAGATAGCCCATTCAGCATTTTGTCCATCAATCTTCCCTGATAACGAGATACAAATAAACCTAGTAAGGTTCCCAGAATTAACGCCAGAATCGCGCTGGTCAGCGCCAGTAACGCGGTCGGTCCCAAGCGGTTGAGAATGATTTGGGAAACCGGAAGGTGATAATTATAAGATGTGCCCAAATCGCCTTTTAGCAAATTCCCAATATAGCTGATAAACTGCGTGGATAACGGCTGATCTAAACCATATTTTTGGCGCAGCTCCGCTTCCATCGCTGGTGATGGATGATCCATGCCGGTGAGAATTTTCACCGGGTCCCCGGGAGAAAAATGAATCAGCAGAAAGTTAATCATCAATGCAGCAACAATGGTCACCAAAGCAAATAAAAAACGCTTTATTAAATACTTTTTCAATAATCGTTTCCCCCAAAAAGCAAGACAAATTTACTTAGTTCGACAAATTAATTAACATATTAACTCCAATTTGTTTTAAAGTCAATATGATTACTAATAGACAGAATAAAAATGTCGTTTTATGGAGAATTATGCATCATTTATTTAGGGACACACGGAATCCAATATACTCTCCCTCTCTAAAAAGCGAAGCTGATTCTTCCTTTTATAGCCTTTGCGTGGTTGATATCGGCTGTTTTAACAATGGGGGAGGGATTGCCCCCAAAATACGCTGCCGGGCGGCGGGGTTCGGCGGCGGTATATTTCAGGCGAAAAGTCAGAAAAAATCGAGCGTAGCTGCTGTGAGTTTAAGCGTCACATTGTTAATACTTTCATGTTTTTGCTTTTATTAAGCGCTAAATAAAAAAATAAAAGCCGTATCAAACAACCGATAAACGGTTATCTGATACGGCTTTTCTGAGTGGTCGAGGTGACTGGATTCGAACCAGCGGCCTCTACGTCCCGAACGTAGCGCTCTACCAAGCTGAGCCACACCTCGAAATTTGGCTCCTAAAGGAGCCTTGGCTGCGGAAGAAGGATTCGAACCCTCACAAACAGAGTCAGAGTCTGTCGTGCTACCTTTACACAATTCCGCATCAGTTATATTTGAAACAGCAAGAATTATTATACCAAAATCCATAGATTTGTCAATGCTTTTTACAAAATTAATTAATTTTTTTATTTTTTGTTCTTATAATGCGAATTTTATCATATGGTGTTGATAAAATGTAAAAAATAATATATAATTAGGCTTAATATTTTGTTGAATTATAGCATTATTATACAATAATACGAATGGAGGACTATACAATGATCTTAAATCACACCATAGAAGCCTTGTTGGAACGCAGAACAATTCGTGCTTACCGTCCCGAACAGATTTCGGAGGAGGAGCTTGCCGATATATTGCATACAGCAAGATACGCGCCGTCTTCCATGGGGCAGCAGGCACGCCACTTTACCGTCATTCAGGATAAAAAACTTATTGCGGATATTGTAGATGCTACAGTAAAAAACGGGGGTCAGTTTGTTCCTGGTCATGTTCCGTTCTATAACGCACCGACTGTCCTTGTGGTGTCTGCGCCGGAGTCGTCCAAATATAATAGGGAAGACGCTGCGTGTGCGGTGATGAGCCTGATGCTTTCGGCACACGCGTATAATCTTGGTACCTGCTATATCTGCTCTGTGTTGAGTGGACTACGGGATGCGGAAATCATGAAGCGTTTAAAACTGCCGGAGAAGTATCTTCCGTTCGGCTGTATCGCGCTGGGCTATCCGAGCGAGCACGCTCCCGCACCGAAAGCACGCCGCGAAGGCGATATTAATTATGTACGATGAATTTCCGATATTTCTTCTGTTGTAAAGCGATTGGAACCGGCGCAAGGACTCGAGAGCACTGTACGAAGAACCCACTAAAGTTTTCTTTTTCTTATGCCTATCAAAATCAGAGCAACAAGAAGGATAACTCCGACGAAGATCATAATAGCCCGGAAGCTCTGTGTTATTGAAGTAGCCGCGTAGGCAGAGGATATCGAGGAGCTTGCCAGTTGGCTTTTTTGATTTGAAGTGACTGCAGAACTGACCGCAGGAACGGTGGAGTCCGCCGCTATCTTTTTATTTGCGCTGATTGCAATAGGAACATCGTACGAGAGTTCTTTTATGGACTCTTTCACGCTGTCTCCGGTTTTCATCGCGTTAAGCCGCTGGTTTAGGTCAACTTTGCACGCAGAATCCAGCTTTCCGCTACAAAACACATACACCGTCCGATTCTCCAAGTCATAGATATTGGAATATAGGGTACCGCCTTGCCCCCAGTTTTGCTTTGTTGTGTTAAGAATATCCGCAAATCCTTCAATTGAGGGATTTTGCTTCTTCAGCACCGCCTCAGCAGTGCTGAACCTGCTGCAGGGATAATTGCCGAGCGATTTGTCTGTCAGCCAGAAGTTGGTAATCAACTGGTAG
Organism: Bacillota bacterium; assembly: GCA_023420245.1. Classification (GTDB taxonomy): domain Bacteria; phylum Bacillota; class Clostridia; order Oscillospirales; family Acutalibacteraceae; genus DATAML01. Next base: position 15,071 of record JAEZWL010000033.1, read on the forward strand.
GATTGCTCTTTCCGAATAATATGCAGCTGTCCCTGCATCCATTCAAAGACGGCGGATTTACCTGAGGCATCTGCAAAAAGCAGATGATCTGAAAAGCTGCTGGGAATATTGCTCTGCTCAAGCATTTTAATTACTTCTTCCACATCGGCGCATTTCGAGAGTACCTGTTCGCCTAGGTCCATTCCCAACTCATATTTGCCGCTTATCTGCGGTACCGTGGAATTCGGACAGCTTGCTCCGTCATAAAACAGACCACGTTCATTCATCCCGCCCTGTACATAAGAGGAATTATAAAAGCATACCCGACCGTAGCTTTCTTTTTGCGGTGCGGTAACAGTCATAAATGAGTTACAGGAATACATCCAGTCTTCATTGCTACCGGCCAGCACAGTGCTTCCTCCTTTTTGAGTAAAGACGGTACAAGCTTGAACAGGTACGCAGAGTCTGAAAAAAGAGAGGAGGAGTACGGCAGTCAGAATTGCGCGTTTTTTTATGTACACAAGTAAAACTTCCTTTCGTGAAGTAAAAAACGTTTTATACTTCTATAAAATAATTCTACTTGTATATTACAGCGTTTCGAGGCATTTGGCAACCCATTCTTTACGTTGATGTCACAGCATAAAAAGACCTCCGGCTTTTGACCGGAGGTTCCATTTTTTAGTCTTATTATTGCAACAGCTGAATTAACAGCTGCTCGGCTTGAACCGCGTCGGCACGACCGCGCGTTGCTTTCATAACTGCGCCCAGAATCGCCTTCAGAGCCTTTTCCTTGCCACTGCGGTAATCTGCCGCCGCTGCCTGATTATCGGCAATAGCCTGCTCACAGAGCGCTTTCAGCGCATTTTCATCCATACCGCCCATATCGCTCTCGCTGATGAATTCTGTGGCCGGTTTTCCGGTGTCCAGCATCTTTTCCAGCGTGGCCTTCAGCAGGTTCATTTTAATCTTTCCATCGTCCAACAGCTTGATAAGCTGATTCAGATTTTCAGGGGAGACAGTCACCTCGAAGCGCTCCTTCGCGGAATCGCCGTCAAGGCGGCTGAAAATTTGACCGATGATGCAGTTGGAAATTACCTTTGGATTTTTAACGCCTTGGGCAGCTGCTTCAAAATACTCCGCGATACTGCGGTATTTGATTAACATCTGGGCGTCGGTTTCTGTCAGCCCAAGCTCGTCGACGTAGCGGCTGAGCTTAACGTCGGGGCTTTCCGGCATTTTAGCTTTCAGGCGCTCCACCAGCTCCGTGGAAACATCGATGGTAACAAGGTCGGGCTCGCGGAAATAGCGGTAATCATCCGCATCCTCTTTCCCGCGCATGCTTTCGGTGCAATCGTCCTCTTCGTTGTAGCGGCGCGTTTCCTGTGTAATAGACTCTCCGCTTTGCAGCAGGTCAATCTGGCGGCTGATTTCATAATTCATCGCCTTGGTCATAAGCGTAAAGGAGTTCATATTTTTGATTTCGGTTCTTGTACCGAGCTTTTCTGTGCCTTCCGGGCGAACAGAAATATTTACGTCGCAGCGCAGGGAGCCCTCCTGCATCTTGCAGTCGGAAATTCCGATATAGCGCATGATGTGCTGCAGCTTTTCCAGATACTCTTTTGCTTCTTCAATACTGCGAATATCCGGCTCGGAAACAATTTCGATCAGCGGAACTCCGCCTCGGTTGTAATCCACATAGGTGTTGCCGCGCTGGTGAACCAGCTTGCCGGCATCCTCCTCGATATGGATACGGTTGATGCGGATTTTTCTGCCGTTGGAAAGCGCGACATAGCCGTTTTTGCACAGCGGCATATCAAACTGAGATATCTGATACGCTTTTGGCAGATCGGGGTATACATAGTTTTTTCGGTCCATTTTAGAAACCGGGCTGATCTCGCAGTGTGTTGCGAGTCCGGCCATAATGGAGTATTCTACCACTGCCCGGTTCAGCTTTGGGAGAGTTCCCGGCAGCCCGATGCAAATCGGGCAGCAGTGCGTGTTCGGCTCGCCGCCGAATTCTGTGGAGCACGGGCAGAATATTTTTGTCTTTGTATTCAATTCGATATGGGTTTCAAGACCCGATACCAGCTCATATTTTATCATAGCCTAACCCCCATGTCCGCGGCCCGGAACGTGGTTTTCCTTGCCGCCGCCTCGTATTGGTAAGCCGCGTTCAGAATAGCCGCTTCACAGAAGCTGTTACCGATCAGCTGCATCCCGATCGGCAGACCGGAAGCGTCGAAGCCGCACGGTACTGAAATGCCCGGAAGCCCCGCAATATTCACCGGAACGGTGCAGATATCGGTCAGATAGGTTTCTACCGAATCCTGCGCGGTAAAGTTTAAAGGGAACGCGGTCATCGGAACGGTAGGAGCCAGAATGACGTCACATTTTTCAAAAGCGTCCTTAAACGCCGTTACCAGAGCTCCCCGCAGGTTCTGCGCTTTTTTATAATAAGCGTCATAATAGCCGGAGCTTAATACATAGGTTCCGAGAAGAATTCTGCGCTTGACTTCGTCGCCGAAGCCTTCACTTCTTGTTCTGCATACCATTTCGTCACGGTCGGCGTAATGCGGTGTATGATAGCCGTACCGGATACCATCGTAACGCCCAAGATTTGAGGAAGCCTCCGCACAGGCGAGAATGTAGTAGACCGGCAGGCTGTATTTCAGCGACGGCATATCAAAATAGACGATCTGCGCGCCGAG
>JAEZWL010000039.1 GCA_023420245.1 Bacillota bacterium
GAGCGAAACTCCGCCGTTCGAGGTAATTGAAAACTCCAACGTGAAGGAGGACCTTCGTTTAAAATACCGTTACCTTGACCTGCGCCGCCCGGATGTTCAGGATAAAATCATGGGTCGCCACAAAATCGTCAAGGTTGCCCACGACTATTTTGATGACAACGGCTTTGGCGAGGTGGAAACCCCTGTTTTGATCAAATCCACGCCGGAGGGTGCGCGCGACTATCTGGTTCCCTCCCGTATGTTCCCGGGCAGCTTCTTCGCCCTGCCCCAGTCTCCCCAGCTTTACAAGCAGCTGCTGATGCTTTCCGGCTTTGACCGCTATATGCAGATTGCCCGCTGCTTCCGCGACGAGGACCTGCGCGCGGACCGCCAGCCGGAGTTCACGCAGATCGACCTGGAAATGTCCTTTGTTGACCAGGACGATGTTATGGCAATCGGCGAAGGCTTTATCAAGCTCGTTTATAAAAGAATTCTGGTTATCGATATTCCGACTCCGTTCCGCCGCATGACGTGGCACGAGGCAATGCGCCGCTTCGGCTCGGACAAGCCGGACCTGCGGTTTGGTCTGGAGCTGATTGACCTGAGCGAAGCCCTGAAAAACACCGAGTTCCGCGTGTTTCAGGGCGCGATCAACGGCGGCGGCAGTGTGCGCGGTCTGAACCTCAAGGGGCAGGCGGAAAACCTGAGCCGCAAGGAAATCGACAAGCTGACCGAATGGATTAAGTCCTACGGCGCGAAGGGACTTGCCTGGACAAGGCTGACCGAGGCGGGCGAGACCTCCTCCTACGAAAAATTCCTTACACCGGAGGAAGCCGCGGCGGTTCGTAAAACCATGGACGCGCAGACCGGAGACGTTCTTCTTATCGTGGCGAGCGACGAAAACAAAGTCGTTTTCGATTCTCTCGGCGCGCTGCGCTGCAACCTTGCCGCCCGCTTTAGCCTGATCGATAAGAGCAAGCCCTGCCTGCTCTGGATTACCGATTTCCCGGTATTTGAATACAGCAAGGAGGAGCAGCGCTTTATGGCGATGCACCATCCGTTCACCGCCCCGCGCGAAGAGGATATCGAACGCCTTGAAAGCGACCCGGGCAGCGTCTGCGCGGTCGCCTATGATATGGTGCTCAACGGCAACGAGGTGGGCGGCGGTTCCATCCGTATCAATAACCCCGAGCTTCAGCAGCGCATGTTCAAGGCGCTCGGCTTTACGCCGGAGGAAGCGCAGAAGCGCTTCGGCTTCCTGATCGACGCGTTCCGTTACGGCGCTCCGCCGCACGGCGGCATGGCGTTTGGGCTTGACCGTCTGGTGATGCTGATGCTTGACTGCGACAGTATCCGCGACGTAATCGCGTTCCCGAAGGTGGCTTCCTCTGCGGAGCTGATGTCCAACGCTCCGACCGGCGTGGATGAAGCACAGCTCACGGAGCTCGGCATCGGGATATTGCCGGAAGAGGAACCACAAGATTAACAACGATTAGAAAGAAGGCGGAGATATGTATGATATCGTCGCGCTGGGGGGATGCCTGATTGATTTCGTTTCCGGCGACGGTACCGGAAACGGCAGTCTGCTTAATAAAGGCAACCCGGGCGGCGCGCCGGCCAACGTATTGGCGGCGGCTTCAAGGCTCGGTCTGAACACAGCGTTTATCGGCAAGGTCGGAGACGATTCATTCGGTGCTTTTTTAAAAAATACATTAGAGGAAAACCGGATTGACACCTCTTCTTTGATTTTAAGCCCCGAATATCCCACAACCCTCGCGTTTGTCTCGCTGGATGAAACCGCAAACCGGAGCTTTTCCTTTTACCGCCGGGAAACGGCGGACGTGAACCTGAGAGAAACGGAAATTGATTATGAGCTTATCCGCAAGGCAAAGCTGTTCCACTTTGGTTCCGTTTCCCTGACCGCCGAGCCGTCGCGCTCGGCAACTCTGGCGGCGGTTCGCTTTGCGAAGAAAGATAAAAAACCGGTCTCCTATGACCCGAATCTTCGGGAAAGGCTCTGGCCGTCTCTCTACGAGGCAAAGAAGATTATCCTCAGCGCAATGGATTACGCGGACCTGGTAAAGGTATCGGAGGAGGAGCTCAGCTTTCTTACCGGATTCAGCGGTCTGGAGGAGGGCATGCGGGTGCTCTGCTCCAAGTATCAGCTTCGGTTCCTTGCGGTCACGCTGGGCGCGAAGGGCTGCTGCTGCATGAGCGGAGACACCATTTGCTCCTCCCCAGCCTTTGCGGTAAACAGCGTGGATACTACGGGCGCGGGCGACGCGTTCTGGGGCGCGATGCTGTATCAGCTCCAAAAAAGCGGCAAAAAGCCGGACTCCTTTACCGAGGATGAGCTGAAGCGCTTTATGGATTACGCCAACGCGGCCGGCTCCCTTGCCACGACAAAGAAGGGCGCGATTCCGTCTCTGCCCGATGAACCGGAGATTCTGGACTGCATCGCTTCCGTTCCAAGACTTCCATAAATCAGCGCGGTTCCGTATTTTACTGTACGGAGCCGCTTTTATCTTGTTTTTCCATGAGTTTGATGCTATAATTCTGAGCAAATATAGTCGATAAAGGGTCAACACGGCAGCAAGGGAAGCAGACCGCCAGAATCGGGTGATTTTGGAGTAAATTGCTTATACAATAACGGAGGTGGGTCGGATTGGAAAAGGTGAATTATCAGAGGCAGCTGGACGAGCTGATCGGCAGGCTGGACGGCAAAACGCCCTCCCTCCTTCTTCACGCCTGCTGTGCCCCTTGCAGCAGCTATGTACTGGAATACCTTTCCCGATATTTCAACATCACCATCTTTTTTTATAATCCGAATATTTCCCCGGAGGATGAGTACCGCAAGCGGGTCGATGAGGTCAAGCGGCTGATTGCCGCGCTTCCCGTGCAGCATGAAGTGCGTTTTCTGGAAGGGAATTACGATACCGCGCCGTTTTACGCGCTTGCGAAGGGGCACGAAGCGGAGCCGGAGGGCGGAACGCGCTGCTTTGCCTGTTACGCGCTTCGTCTGCGCGAAGCCGCTCAGTCCGCGAAGGCAGGCGGCTTTGATTACTTTACCACAACGCTTTCCATCAGTCCCTACAAGAACGCACAAAAGCTGAATGAGATCGGCGAAAGCCTCGAAAAGGAATTCGGCGTAAAATATCTTGTTTCCGATTTTAAAAAGAAAAACGGATACCAGCGCTCGATTGCGCTTTCCGATTTATACGGTCTCTACCGCCAGGATTACTGCGGGTGCGTCTACTCCAAAGCGGAGCGTGACCGCAGGGCGGAGACCAAGAGTATTTAACCGTTTTCCCCACAGAGTTTTCCACTGATGTTGAAAACCCTGTGGAAAGAGTCGAAAGTTTTCGCTATTCCCTATATGCGATTAATTATCATATAAAAGCGCAGGAGATGGATACTATGGAGGTAAGGGAAGCCCGCAAGGAAGATTTGGAGCAGCTGCTGTGGCTGTATGCGCAATTCCCCGATAATTCGGTTCCGCTGATTGACGAAAAGTTGCAGGTTCTTTGGAACCATATCGTAACCGATTCCTTCCAGCACCTGATTGTCGGCGAGAAAGACGGAAGGCTTGTAACCTCCTGCGTTATCACGGTTATTCCGAATCTGACGCATTTTCAAAAGCCATACGCACTTGTAGAAAATGTGATAACCGACAGCGCGTTTCGGAAGAAAGGGTACGCAACCGCGGTACTTGATTTTGCGAAGAAACTTGCGGTAAAAGAAGGGTGCTATAAAATCATGCTTCTCACCGGTTCCAAGCTGGAAAGTACCCTGAATTTTTACCGGAAAGCGGGCTATAACTCCAACGATAAAACCGCGTTTATTCAATGGCTTTGCAAAAAATAGAAGAAAAGACGGAATACCGAAACACTCGCTTTACATCTTTTTCTCTTAGTGATATGATAGCGTTATCAACTCAATATTATTGAGTAAACGGAGACAGTTATGAAAAAGGATAAAGAAAAAAAGAAAAAGAGGGAAAAACGCACGCAGCTAGGGGAGCGCCGTGAGGAAAAAACAGCCGGGCTTTCCCTTTCAGACGGTTCTTCCACCGATCCGCTGCAATATGCGCTTGCCGGGATTGGGGGCAAATGGAAGCTGCGAATTCTCTGGACGCTGCGCGGCGGCGAAAGCCTGCGCTACGGCGATATCAAAAAGCAAATCCCCGCAATTACGGATATGATGCTCAGCCAGAGCCTGCGGGAGCTTACGGACTCCGGTCTGGCGGTGCGCCAGCAATACCAGCAGATTCCCCCAAAGGTGGAATACCAGATTACCCCCGTCGGCGCGGAGCTCGTTCCCACGATGGAGCTGCTTTGCGCGTGGGGGCTAAAGCATTTTTCCCCGTTTCCCCGTGAAAGGGTAGACCAGGAAAACAGGATGAATCAGGAGGAAAAATAATGGCTACTTCTCTTTCCGTCCGCCCTTATTTGGCGGACAGCTCCCGTTACGATAAGATGCTGTACCGGCGCTGCGGCAGCAGCGGACTGAAGCTAAGCGCGATTTCCCTCGGGTACTGGCATAACTTCGGCGGCTATGACCAGTATGAAAACGCGCGTGCCGTTACGCGCCGCGCTTTTGACCTCGGCATAACGGTATTTGACCTCGCAAACAATTACGGTCCCCCTCCGGGCAGCGCGGAGGAAACCTTCGGCCGCCTGATGACGGAGGACATGCGTCCCTACCGCGATGAAATGATTATCACGACAAAAGCGGGCTATACCATGTGGAACGGACCCTACGGCGACTTCGGCTCGCGCAAGTATCTGCTTGCCAGCCTTGACCAGAGCCTAAAGCGCATGGGACTGGATTATGTGGATATCTTCTACCACCACCGCATGGACCCTGACACCCCTCTGGAGGAAACGATGGGCGCACTGGCGCACGCGGTGAAAAGCGGGAAAGCGCTGTACGCGGGGATTTCCAACTACAGCCCCGAAAAAGCGATGGAAGCCTCCGCTCTTTTAAAGGAGATGGGCGTCCGCTGCCTGATCTGCCAGTCGCGCTACAGCATGCTGGATCGGAAATGGGAAAACGAGGGCTTGTTTGATGCGCTGGAGCAGTGCGGCATGGGCGCAACGGCGTTCAGTCCGCTGGCGCAGGGACTTCTCACTGGAAAATACAACCATGGCATTCCGCAGGATTCCCGCGCGGCAGGCGCTTCCGTATTCCTGAAAACAGACAATATTACGCCGGAGGTCATCGACAGGGTTGTCGCAATCGGCAAGCTGGCCGCGCGCCGCGGGCAAACTACCTCACAGCTCGCGCTGAGCTGGGTGCTGCAACAGCCGGTAATGTCCAGCGTGCTGATCGGTGCCAGCCGCGTTTCTCAGCTGGAAGAGAATGTCGGTGCGCTGGAGAACGTGAGCTTCAGCGAAGATGAAATCCTCGAGATCAACGAAATTTTAAAATAAACGATTATTTTTCTCTTGCCCCCCTCCTAAGGGGGGCTTTTGTTGTATGATAGAATTCCAGGACGAAATCTGACGGCGATTTATTATATATATTGGGGTTCATCAGATAGATCATCAAAAATTTTTCTATATCTTGTGTTTGTACTTGACATCGGCGTTTAATTACGGTACAATCAATTTTGTTCCACATAACAATTATTGGTAATTTTACCTAGAATAAAATCAGATTTTGTCGAATTTTAAGGGGAAGTATTCTCCGGCATGCGCTACGCTCCGGAACACACGCGGCACGGTTGCGGGGAACAAATGGCAATTGCTGAATTACGGAAAGGAATGTGTTGAAATGGCATCGAGCATTCAAAAGAGGAACGGGGTCGTCGTTAAGTTCGACAGTGTTAAAATACGGAACGCGATCTTCAAGGCAAATCAGGCAGTACCGGAGGAGGAAATGACCGGCAGGGCTTTGGATGAGCTGACGGATAAGGTCTCTTCCCATTTCCCGGAGCATAAAGTTCCAACCGTGGAGCAGGTTCAGGACATTGTTGAGGAAAAGCTGATTCAGGCGGACTACGCAAAAACGGCGAAGGCCTACATCCTTTACCGCGCGGAGCACGCGAAGGTACGCCAGGCAGAAGCAGACCTCATGGATATTTACAAGGAGCTTACCTTCCAGGACGCGAAGGATGCCGATATCAAACGGGAAAACGCCAATATCGACGCGGACACCGCGATGGGCACCATGCTGAAATACGGCTCCGAGGGCTCCAAATATTTTATCAACAACTATGTTCTTCCCAAGGATATTGCCTCCGCGCATATCAACGGCGACATCCATATCCATGACGAAGATTTCTATATGCTGACGGAAACCTGCTGCCAGATCGACCTGATCAAGCTGTTCCGCAACGGCTTCTGCACCGGACACGGCGCGCTGCGCGAGCCGAACGATATCCGTTCCTACGCCGCTCTCGCCTGCATCGCCATTCAGGCGAACCAAAACGAGATGCACGGCGGTCAGTCCGTCCCGAATTTCGATTATTCCATGGCTCCCGGCGTCGCAAAGACGTTCCGCAAGGCTTATTATAAGGCTCTTTCCCAGTTCTTCCAGATTACCAAAGGTATGCCGGAGACCGACGCCGACGCGCTGGCAAAGAAAATCCGGAACGACATCAACGAAGAGATCACACTGGGCGGCTCCGACCAATTTGGCGAAAAGCTGGCGCAGTGGCTGCCGGAGCACCAGAGGGCGAACGGGTTTGAAGAAATTACCCGTGAGGAAACGCTGCGCGCCCACCGTTACGCGGTGACGACGGGCACCAGCAATACCGACAAGGCGTCCTATCAGGCAATGGAGGCGCTTATCCACAATCTCAACACCATGAACTCCCGCGCGGGCGCGCAGGTTCCGTTCTCCTCCATCAACTACGGAACAGATACCTCGCCGGAAGCGAGAATGGTAATCCGCAACCTTCTGAAAGCCACATCAGCCGGACTGGGCGACGGGGAAACCCCCATCTTCCCGGTACAGATCTTCAAGGTGAAGGAAGGCATCAATTACAACGAGGAAGACCCGAACTACGATCTGTTCAAGCTTGCCTGCAAGGTCAGCGCAAAGCGGCTGTTCCCGAACTTCAGCTTTATCGACGCGCCGTTTAACCTTACCTACTATAAAAAGGGCGACTACAACTCGGAGGTCGCCTACATGGGCTGCCGTACCCGTGTAATGGGAAATACGCACGACAAGAGCAAGGAGGTCACCTGCGGACGTGGAAACCTGAGCTTTACATCCATTAATTTGCCGCGCATCGGCATTGAGGCGCATGGCGATATGAAGAAATTCTATGAAATTTTGGATAAACGCATGGAGCTGGTCATCCGCCAGCTGCTGCACCGCTTTCAGATTCAGTGCGGTAAAAAGGTATACAACTATCCGTTCCTGATGGGGCAGGGCGTGTGGATTGACGCGGAAAAGCTCGACCCCACCGACAGCGTGGCAGAGGTGCTGAAGCACGGTACGCTGAGCATGGGCTTTATCGGTCTGGCCGAAACCTTGAAGGCGCTCGTCGGCAAGCATCACGGCGAGAGCGCCGAAAGCCAGAAGCTCGGTCTGGAAATCGTGAATTATATGCGTGACCGTATGGACAGGGAATCGGCGAAAATCGGCTTGAACTTTACCCTGCTGGCAACTCCGGCAGAGGGTCTTTCCGGTCGCTTTGTAAGAATCGACCGAGAGAAATTCGGGGTCATTCCCGGTGTGACTGACCGCGAATACTACACCAATTCCTTCCATATTCCGGTTTACTATCCCATCCGGGCGTTCCGCAAAATTCAGCTGGAGGCTCCGTATCACGCAATGACCAACGCGGGTCACATCAGCTACGTAGAGCTGGACGGCGACACCTGCAAGAACGTAGACGCGTTTGAAGCCGTAATTCGCTGCATGAAGGAAAACGGAATCGGCTACGGCTCGGTAAACCATCCGGTCGACCGCGACCCTGTTTGCGGCTTTAACGGCATTATCGACAACGAGTGCCCGAAGTGCCACCGCTCCGAGGAGGATGGCGGACCGAAATTCGAGCGTATCCGCAGAATTACCGGCTATCTTGTAGGAACCACCGACCGCTGGAACAACGCCAAGCGCGCGGAGGAAAGAGACAGGTTAAAGCATGGAC
>JAEZWL010000042.1 GCA_023420245.1 Bacillota bacterium
CCTTTGGCATCCGTACAGAAATTTTGACTTTTATATTCCTGATTAATAGGAGGAATTTTTTATGAATATTGCTTTAATTGCCCATGATGCGAAAAAAGAGCTGATGGTTCAGTTCTGCATCGCTTACTGCGGGGTGTTGAGCCGCCACAACCTTTGTGGCACCGGCACAACCGGTAAGATGGTTTCTGAGGCGACCGGGCTTAATATCTTTCGTTTTTTGGCCGGCTCTCAGGGCGGCGACCAGCAGATTGCCGCGCGGATTGCCTGCAACGAGGTTGACCTGCTCCTGTTTTTCCGCGACCCGCTCACCGCGAAGCCGCACGAGCCGAACGATATGAACCTGCTTCGCCTATGCGATATGCACAATATCCCGGTGGCGACCAATATCGCGACCGCCGAGGTTTTAATCCACGGTTTGGAGCGCGGCGACCTTGACTGGCGCAATATCCTGAACCCGAAGGCATAATCGCGGCTTTGCCGTGTAAAGCTGATAAAAGATACCCATCCGGCAGCGAGCGGAAAGAGTACTCCTTTACCCCGCCACAGGGAGGGCGCGCCCAGACTGAAAGCGCGTCTGCATCCGGGTTTTGGAGGAAGACATCCGGGAGCCGGGCGTACCCCGCGCAACCGGGGCTTTTGAGGAGAGCTGCGGCTCTTGAAAAAGGGTGGTACCGCGAGGAATTTCCCTCGTCCCTTTACCGGGGCGGGGGCTTTTTGTTTTAATTTCAGAGAATAGGAGAATTCAAATGGATTTAATCAAAGCACAGAAGGGGACACAGGATCTGCTTCCGTCGCAGACGGAAAAATGGCAGGTTGTCGAGGAAGTGATGCGCGGCGAGGCGAAAATTCACGGCTTCGGTGAAACGCGTACGCCTGTTTTCGAGGATACCCGGCTGTTCCAGCGTTCCGTCGGCGAAACGACCGATGTGGTGCAAAAGGAAATGTACACGTTCAACGACAAGGGCGGACGTTCCGTCACCCTGAGACCGGAGGGCACTGCGGGGCTGGTGCGCGCGATGCTGGAGCACGGCGTGTACAACGACGGACTTCCGGTAAAATGGTTCTATTTCACCTCCTGCTACCGCTATGAGAATACACAGGCGGGGCGCCTGCGCGAATTCCACCAGTTCGGGGTAGAGATGTTCGGCGCGCCTTCTCCGGTTGCGGACGCGGAGGTGATCGGTCTTGCAAAAAGTGTATTTGACCGCCTTGGGATTCAAAACCTTTCGCTCGAGATTAATTCCATCGGCTGCCCGGAGTGCCGTGCCAAATATTACGAGGCGCTGAAAGCTTACTTTGGTCAATACAGGGAGGAGCTTTGCGAAACCTGCCTTGGACGCCTTGACCGCAACCCGATGCGTATTCTGGACTGCAAAAGTCCGGTTTGCTCCAAAATTGCGGAGGGTGCGCCGCGTATGCTGGATTACCTCTGTGATGACTGCAAAAAACACTTTGAGGCTGTAAAGGGCTATCTGACCGCCGCGGGAACCGCCTTCACCGTAAACCCGTCCATCGTGCGCGGTCTGGATTATTATACCCGTACCGTATTTGAGTTCGTTTCCAACGATCTCGGCGCGCAAAGCACCGTTTGCGGCGGCGGACGCTACGACGGTCTGGTGGAGGAAATGGGCGGGCAGCACACGCCGTCTCTGGGCTTCGCCATGGGAATCGAACGCCTGATGATGATTATGGAGGCGCAGAAAATCGAAATGCCCGAGCCGGAAACCTGCGATATCTATATTGCGGCGCTGGGTGAAGCGGCGCAGCTCGAGGCGTTTACGCTGGCGCACCGCCTGCGGGAATACTCCGTCAGCGCGGTCTGCGACGTGAACGACCGAGGGCTGAAGGCACAGATGAAGTACGCCGATAAGATCGGCGCGAAATACACGATTGTTCTGGGCGACAACGAGCTGGATACCAAAAAGGCCGACATCAAGAATATGAAGACCGGTGAAAAGTCGAAGATCGATTTCAGCAAGGATTTTGTGGAGCAATTCATCATTTTACAGACCAAGAATACGGACGACCTTCCGTTCTGAATATATATAAATTAAAGGGGTTTACCAAATGGATTCTTCAATTTTGACCTCCTTCCGCCTCACGGTGGCGGAGCGGAAGCTCGGCGTATACGGCATTAAGGTGGAAACCGCCGACGGGCAGAGCGTAAGCCACCGCTGGCGTGCCGACGACTCGGTGCACCTGTGGTCCGGCTCCAAAGCCTTCACCTCCCTTGCGGTGGGCATGTGTGTGGATGACAAAAAGCTCGGTCTGAACGACCTTGTGCTGGATTTCTTCCCCGAGTACCGGGATATTGCCGCGCCGGGGAGCGAAAAGATTACCGTGCGCAACCTTTTGCACTTGACCTCCGGCAAGCTGGAATTTGTGTACGGCGTCAGCGATGAGGTTCTTCGTTCCACCGACTGGTCGGAGCTGTTCTTCCGAATTCCGGTAACCAAGGAGCCCGGTACCTATTTCTTCTATTCCAACGCCTGCACCTATCTGCTCGGGCGCATCGTGGAAAAGCTCAGCGGACAGACCGTGCGTGATTTTCTGGTTCCCCGCCTGTTTACACCGCTGGAAATCTGGAACCCGCAGTGGCACACCTGCCCGGGCGGGCACTCGCTTGCCGCGATCGGGCTTTACCTGACGACCGACGAGTTTTCGCGGCTCGGTCTTACCCTTTTGAACCACGGGGTATATCAAGGAAAGCGGGTCATCAGCGAAAGCTACCTCGAGAAAGCGGTCAACGCCGTGTTTGACAACCGGCGCCCCAACTTCGACGACCCGGAGGGCTCCTCCGGCTATTGCTACCAGCTGTGGCGCTGTTCCTACCCCGGCGCGTACCGCGCGGACGGCTATTACGGGCAGTTCAGCATCGTTATCCCGGATAAAAACGCGGTCGTCACCGTTAACTCCCACGAGGAAAAGGCGGCCAACGATATCATTCGGGCTGTCTTTCAAGATATTGTTCCTCAGCTGTAATAGATTTTTCAGTGGCAGAATTTCTACACAATTCCTTATTAAGATTGTTTATACTATTTTTGGAGGCTAATTTATGGCAGAATTTATGACTGGGCTAAAACGGACAAACTACTGCGGCGACCTGCGCGCGAGTGATATCGGCAAAACCGTTACCGTCTGCGGCTGGGTACAGCGCCAGCGCGATTTGGGGCAGCTGATTTTTATCGATCTGCGTGACCGCACCGGAATCGTACAGCTTGCTTTTGACGACAGCACCGACCGCTCTATTTTTGAAAAGGCGTTTTCCGCCCGCGCGGAATTTGTTCTGGTTGCGGTAGGCACCGTGCGCGAGCGTTCCTCAAAAAACACGGAAATCCCCACGGGTGAAATTGAAATTGAGGTAAAGGAGCTCCGCGTGCTGGCAAAGAGCGAAACTCCGCCGTTCGAGGTAATTGAAAACTCCAACGTGAAGGAGGACCTTCGTTTAAAATACCGTTACCTTGACCTGCGCCGCCCGGATGTTCAGGATAAAATCATGGGTCGCCACAAA
>JAEZWL010000114.1 GCA_023420245.1 Bacillota bacterium
TTTAAGCTGCTTTAAACGGTCGATTCTGCGACGGATTGTACGGAAGTTTGTCAACATACCGCCCAGCCAACGGGCATTTACATAGTATGCCCCTGCGCGCTCCGCTTCTTCTTTAACAGAATCCTGAGCCTGCTTTTTCGTTCCTACAAACAATACCGGCTTGCCGTCCATGGTGAGGTCACGCACAAAGTTATATGCGACTTCCAGCTTTTTAACCGTTTTCTGCAGGTCGATGATGTAGATACCGTTACGCTCTGTAAAGATGTACTCTGCCATTTTCGGGTTCCATCTTCTGGTCTGATGACCGAAGTGTACACCGGCTTCCAAAAGTTGCTTCATAGATACTACTGACATTTTTTTTTCCTCCTTGGTTTATCCTCCGCCACGTTTAAACAGACGCAACACCCATACAGGCACCAAATCGTCATAACTATGGCGTGTGAATTTCGCTGATTATTATATCACAAGTCAAATTATTATACAAGACTTTTTTCATCCGCCGCCGAAAAAACCGCCTACTCCGCGGATATGCTTTCTTGTCCTGCAAAAGTTATTATAACATACCAGTATTGTATCGTCACCGATTATCTGAATATCCTGCCATCTGATTATCATGTCGTCTTCCCTGCCAAAAAATCCAAAACAGCGAAGACGCCCATAAACGACAATGGAAATCACCTTTGCGCTTACGGTGTCAATTTCCACATCGCAGACACAGCCCAATCGTGTACCATCCTTTACATTAATCACTTCCTTATGGCGCATATCCACAATTCTGCAATTCACATAATTCACCCCCTACCTGAAATATATGATTGGCCGGCATAAAAATAACACTTCATAACCGAGTGGAAAAATGATAAAATATAAAGAAAGAAACGCTTGGAGGTCATTTATGAATATTTGGCACGATATTTCACCCAAAAGGATTAAACGCGAGGATTTTTGCGCTGTAATTGAAATTACAAAGGGCAGCAAAGTAAAATACGAGCTGGATAAAGAAACCGGTCTGCTGCTTTTGGACCGCATTCTTTATACCTCTACCCATTATCCCGCTAATTACGGGTTTATTCCCAGAACCTACGCGAACGACCACGACCCGCTAGACGTGCTGGTTCTGTGTTCGGAGGATATTCACCCGCTTTCGCTGGTTCGCTGTTACCCCATTGGTGTCATCGCGATGGTAGACGCCGGCATGAAGGACGAAAAGATTATCGCGATTCCTTTTAACGACCCGACATACAACGGATACCATGATATCAGCGAGCTGCCGAAACATATTTTTGACGAGATGTCCCATTTCTTTTCCGTTTATAAAGCATTGGAGGGAAAAGTGACTGCGATCGACGAAGTGAAAGGCCCGGAGGAGGCAAAAGAAATTATTCAAAAAAGTATTGACCTATATCTGGAACAGTTCTGCAAATAGTGTTTACCCCGTCGTTTTGAACTGAACCAGTAAAAATGAACATTGCAAAACAGCCCCCAATCGTAGGATAAAAAAGCTACGATCGGGGGCAAATTATATTCAAAATAAATCAAGGGAGTATACGCAAAAGCAATCACGGATAAGAATCAGAAAAACAGCGGCTAACTGCGAGCACTACAAGGTGGCAACGCCTCTCGTCGAATTGCTCCTGAGTCTCTTTTTTTAAGGCTGCAAGCGCATTACATAAAGCTTAGTTTAAACGATCGGTTTTTTTCAGATATCCTTTTTTATTTTATTCAGCGCGGCTTTTTCCAGTCTGGAAACCTGCGCCTGACTGATGCCGATTTCTGAGGCAACCTCCATTTGCGTTTTTCCCTGGAAAAAACGCATGGAGAGAATCCGCTTTTCCCTGTTATTTAAATCCTTAATTGCTTCTTTTAGCGCGATTTCATCCAGCCAGTTGGAATCGTCATTATTATCTCCCACCTGGTCCATTACGTAGATCGTGTCTCCGCCGTCAGAAAAAACTGGTTCATAAAGGGAAACGGGTTCTACAATGGATTCCAGAGCCAGTACGACATCCTCTCTTGGCATATCCAATTCCTTCGAGATTTCTTCGATTGTGGGTTCCCGGTTGTTTAGCGCCGTCATTCGCTCCTTTGCCTGCATTGCTTTATAAGCTGTATCCCGCAAAGAGCGGCTAACCCGGATTGAGTTGTTATCGCGCAGATAGCGCCGGATTTCACCGATAATCATAGGAACTCCGTAGGTTGAAAAACGCACTCCCTGACTGATATCAAAATGATCGATTGCTTTAATTAAACCGATACATCCAACCTGAAAGAGATCATCAAGATTTTCTCCGCGATTGGTAAAACGCTGTATTACGCTAAGGACCAGGCGCAGATTCCCGCTAATCAGCTCATCTCTTGCGCTTTGGTCGCCGTCCTTTACACGGCGCAGCAATCCCACCTTTTCTTTTTCAGTAAGTACCTTTAATTTCGATGTGTTTACTCCGCAAATTTCAACCTTGTTGAACTGCATGCTACACTCCCCCTATGTCGGTAATACACCATCATTATTGCCATGAATCGGGGATATCATGCAGAGTAAAAATAAATATATTCTCCGCTAAAAATTTGCATTTTTCCTTACTTTTAAGCTATAATATAGCAAATGTTTCCGAATTCGAAAAGATACCTCTTATACTGATTTTTTGTTACCATAAGGAGGTTTTTCCATGAATATGCCGCCGCAGGTTGCAGCAATCCTGCAAAAATTGAACGACCGCGGTTATGAGGCATACATTGTGGGGGGCTGTGTCAGGGACAAGCTGCTCGGCCTGGAGCCTCATGACTGGGATGTGACAACCTCTGCTTTGCCGCATGAGATTCAGCGCTCCCTATCGGATTTTAAATTGCTTGATACAGGAATCCAACACGGAACCGTGACCGCCTTAGTGGATAAAATGCCGGTCGAAATAACTACCTTTCGGGTAGACGGTAAATATTCCGATAACCGCCATCCCGACCAGGTTCAGTTTACCCGCGATATCAGAGAAGATTTAGCCCGCAGAGATTTTACAATTAACGCGATTGCTTACCACCCTGATACAGGCGTCATTGATTGCTTTCATGGAGCTTCAGATATCAATCATCAAATCATCCGCTGTGTCGGCGAACCCGGTCTGCGTTTTGAAGAGGACGGTCTGCGGATATTACGAGCCCTTCGGTTCGCTTCTGTTCTTGCATTTACGATTAACCCGGAAACATCCCGTAGTCTGATTCAAAAGCGAGGTCTTCTGGAACAAATCGCGTTTGAGCGAATTCGGGAAGAATTTGTAAAGCTTATCTGCGGAAAAAACACGGAATTCATTCTGCAAAATTACCGTGAGGTCACAGAGGTGTTTATACCGGAACTCCACACGTTATATTCCCGCGAGCCGGACGCCTGGAAGCATACGTTAAAATGCGTTACCGAAACCGAAGCAATTCCGGTTCTTAAAATGACGATGCTGCTTCATGATTTTGACGATAAAGGCTGTGAAACTGCACAGCGGATTCTGAAACGGCTCCGGTTTGACAATAAGACGGTAAATAAAGTAAGCAGGCTGATTCAGTATGATGATATTGATATTTCCACTGATGAGATATCAATTAAACATTTTCTTAATAAAATAGGATTCGAAGATTTTACACTGCTCCTGAAATTGAAAATAGCAGGAGCTTTAGCCGGGAGCAACGATACCCGGTTAGAAATTGAAAGACTGAAAGAGATTGATTCCGTTTTAAGCGGTATCATGGAAAGTAATTCGTGTTTTTCTTTGGATGGTTTGGCCATAACGGGAAACGACCTGATAGCGGTTGGAATCCCCAAAGGACCTGAAATCGGCAAACAGCTAAATAGCTTGTTGAACGACGTAATCGAAAACCGATGTCCGAATGAATATTACACTTTGCTCAACCGTTTAAAAGACAGGAAAGCTGGATTATAAAATGGAGCTTGTGGAACACACCATAAAACCGATTTATGACGAGAATTCCAGGGTGTTAATCTTAGGCACGATGCCTTCCCCGAAATCAAGGGAATTCGGCTTTTATTACTCACACCCCCAAAACCGCTTCTGGCGCGTGCTTTCGGAACTGCTACAAGAAAAACTGCCCGAAACCAATGCGGAGAAAACCGCTTTCGTGCTAAGAAACCGTATTGCGCTGTGGGATGTTCTTCAAAGCTGCCGGATTGAGGGCGCGGACGACAGCACCATCAAGGACCCTGTTCCGAACGATATCGCCGGATTATTGGCGAAAACCGGAATCCGGATAGTTTTTACAACCGGCACAAAAGCCGCTTCCTTATATGAAAGATTTTGCTTCGGCGATACTCATATTCCTGCCATTGCGCTGCCGTCGACCAGCCCGGCGAACTGCCGTCACTATAATTTTGAACGCCTGAAGCAAGAATATTCTATTCTTTTAAAATACAGATAAGCACGGAAAAAGGGGCGGACATCCGAGAATGTCCGCCCCTTTTGTTGGCTAACTGACTCTTTCCAAATCCTTTTTCAGCCGCTCAATAATCCGTTTTTCAAGTCTGGATATGTATGACTGCGAAATCCCCAGGGTATCTGCGACCTCTTTCTGCGTATGCTCTTTGGTATTGTTCAATCCAAACCGAAGCTGCATAATTTCACGCTCGCGGGGCGCCAGATGAGAAACCGCGTTGAGCAGAAGATTCCGTTCCACTTCCTGTTCAATATCCCGGTTAACCGTGTCCTGTTCGCTGCCCAGAATATCAGAGAGAAGTAATTCGTTACCGTCCCAATCAACATTCAGCGGATCATCAATTGAAATCTCGTTTTTCAGCTGGGAACTTTTTCGCAGGTACATTAAAATTTCGTTTTCGATGCATCTGGAAGCATAGGTTGCCAGCTTGATATTTCGCTCCGGGCAGAAGGTGTTGACAGCTTTGATTAAACCAATCGTTCCAATGGAAATCAGGTCTTCCACTCCGGCATTATTCGATTCAAATTTTTTCGCTATGTAAACAACCAGGCGCAGGTTATGGGTGATAAGCGGTTCGCGCGCATTCGGAACATTGTTCATAATATTTTGCATCACCCGCTCTTCCTCCGCCTTCGAAAGCGGAGGCGGGAGAGTTTCCGGCCCGTTGATATAATGAACCTGACCGCTTAGCTGTAGCCTCAGCAATAATAAAGACAGTTTCTTTGTGATTTCCCTTATGAAGTTTTTCATTCCCATTTTCACTCTTTCCCTTTTACCGCTGCCGCCGCGGTTTAATACACATCTGCTTACGGCCAAATTTAAGCAGATGTTTTTTGCAACAGATCCGGATTTAAAAGTGCGCTGAACTCCCCAAGCTTTGCTTTTGTGACAGCGATATAAACATTATGTATTTCAATCTGCTTTTTCCCGCAAATTACAGTCAACAAATCCGGCTTATAGGCCGGAAGAAGCCCACCGCCGGAAACCGCTTCATAAGGAACAAAACGTATTTTTCCGCTGTCCTCCTGCGGCACCATATCGGCTATGCATTTTTCAAAAACAACCACTACGGGATAATTGGAAAACGGCTCGGTCAGCATATTACCGGTATCCACCTTTGCCATACAGGTCACCGTTTTCCCGCTGTAGTCAATCTTAATCCTGCAATTCAATTCCTCCGGAGCCTGCCGGCCTGTGAGACGGTAGATAACCCGGATAATGAGATAACAGATGACCGTCAGAACAATCAGCAATAACGGTGAAATATTAAAATAGATAACCGAATTTTTGATAATTAACCCCTGTGGCGATATAAAATACCAAATAGCCAGCATAATACCGGCAAAACCAAAGCTCATGATATAGAAGGCAACAATCTGGCGGAAAAACTGCATCAAATCACGCCAGGGATAAGCTACAAACACAATGGTTGCGGCCATTGCCAGCTTCAAGATGAAAGATAAAATCAGATTTACGTCAGGCAGAAGGATGGTCAGGGAATAAAGCGCCCCAAGCATAGAGGCTAAAAGCAGGCGCAATCGCCTGCTTTGTATGGACAGGAATTTAGCGACCGCAAGCAGTAGAAAATAGTTAATCAAAAGGTTAACACCTACTAAAACATCGATATAAACCGTTTGTTTCAAAGGCATTCCCCCCTTGTGTCTTTATAACAAATTATATCGGGAAAGAATCAAACTTTATGTCATAAATTGTATCGCAAAAGAAAAAAGCCGGTTCAAAAACGAACCGGCTGACAAAAATATATTTTACTGCTGACTCTTCATTTGCTGCTGTTGATTCTGGAATTTCTGCTTTGCCTGCTGCACTTTTTGCAAATCTGCTTGCGGTGTTTGATACCATCCGCGTTTTTGCATTTCATCAAAGACATCGGATTGAATCTCATGCTCTTCGTTTAGAATTTTCATAAATTCGTTTCTTACATTCTGATTTACACACTCGTTTGTAAAGGTGTTATAGGTTCCGGTAATATGCTTTTGGGAAGAAAGAACATCATCCATTAATTCTCTTTCCTGCATTTGTTGTCCGTTCATCATATTGTACTCCTTAATTTAAAAAGCTTAACAGCTTATCATAATGTGTCTGATGCTTACCGGCGATGCAATCGCATTTTTGCTTCAGCTCCGGATCGGTGCACATTTGTGAATACGCTTTAACCTTTGTGATTAAAAGCTTCTCTCCGTTCAACTGATCCTCGATCGCGGTAAGCTCCTTTTCGGTTAAGTTCATTTTAACACTCCTTTTATTTTGATTTCATTTTATTATTTTTAAATTTTCACGGATTATACGTCTTTATTATAATTGTATCAGGCAAATCTATGTAGCCTCTCGCTCTTCGTACTCCTGTCCGAGACCAAAGCTGATAGACAGAGCCTGATCAACCTGTGTCATTGACGTATTATCAAGGCGCCCCATACGTTCCTTTAATCTGTGTTTGTCTATTGTACGAACCTGTTCCAGTAATACAACGCTGTCTTTCGCAAGCCCGGTTGTCTCCGCATTCAGCATAATATGAGTTGGCAAATTCGCTTTAGCTCGTTGACTGGTGATAGCAGCAGCGATTACTGTGGGACTGAACCGATTGCCAACATTATTTTGAACAATTAATACCGGCCTTACTCCGCCCTGCTCCGAACCGATTACCGGACTTAAGTCGGCATAATAGATATCGCCTCTTCTTATGTTCACAATTTTCACGCTCCGCCTAATTTCAAATGTTGGTTCTGCAAATATTCTTGGCTATAAATAGATATTTTATTCGCCTGCAGCTCCCTAACACATAATATTATTTGAAACCGACGGTTGACATAGATTTAAATTGAAAAAGGACCGTAACCTTTGTTACAGCCCTTGTTCGGTATATTCATACAGCTCGGCGGTAATTCCTTGCTTTGGAATCGTTATTTTTTTGATTTGCCCGCTACCATCTGTCGCGATAGTAAAATCGAGGCCGTTATATTTCCCCGAAAATTCATTTCCGTGAGTTTTGGTAAGAGCGCCTTCCTTACAGGCGCAATCCAAAATCTGTTTGAGGGCTTCGGCAAATGCTGTTTTGGGAAGCATACAGTTATCGCTCTTTGCGGTAATCCCGCTGTATGATATGGAAAAACCTTCTCCGTCCCAGTTATAAAGCAATCCGTTCAAATCCCCGGAAATAATTTGAATGCTGATGATCTCCGGCGCGCTCCGATTCAACCTGCAGGTTAATTTCTGATCATCTATGGTAACATCCGCTTTACAGTTGAAATTAAAGCCAATTTCTTCCGGTGAGATATCCTGCTTCGCACAGCCTGAAAAAGCGAAAATCAGGATTAATATAAGAAACAGCGCTGTCATTTTTCGCATAATAATCCCCCGTGAAATATCAATCAGTATGCTTTGCAATTTTTATGACTTGATATTTTGAGGAATCCATTTTTTTATCGACTTTGCTTTTCGACTTCCAAAAATAGCTCCGGCAGCATTTCAATTAAATCGGTCGGAAGCATCGCAGCTTGCGATAATTTCCTTGCGCATCGGTCCCCTGCCTCTCCATGCAGATAAACCGCGGCAGCCACGGCCTTTGCCGGATCCATTTTCTGCGCGATAAAGGAAGCAATCATGCCCGCCAGCACATCGCCGCTACCGCCTTTTGCCATTCCGGCGTTCCCGGTCAGATTCAGGTACGCTTCTCCGTTCGGTAATGCAATGATCGTCCCGGCGCCCTTTAAGACAAGGATCACATGATGCTTCTCCGCGAACATTTTTGCGTATTGAAATCTATGTGCCTGAATATCCGCCACACTGGTTTTACACAACCGGGCCATTTCGCCCGGATGCGGCGTCAGAACAATGGGAACCGATACGTTCTGTAACACATTTATATTCTCAGCGATTATATTTATACCATCCGCATCAACGATCAAAGGCACTTTTGAGTTTGTAATCAGATTGCAGACGGCATCAGCGGTATTTTTGCCGGTGCCCAATCCGCAGCCGATCAGGCAGGCTCCAGCCTTACTAAGTGCGCTATTCAAAGAAGCCAGCGCCTCAGGGGTAAGTCCATCCTGATTGTAATCCAGAAGCGTATAAACCGATTCAATCACTCGGGAAGCTACAATGCCGTAAATGGCTCTGGGTAAAACGGTATGAATTATCCCGGCTCCGCAGCGAGCCGCCGCCTTGGCACTCATAATAGCCGCCCCGGCCATTCCCTCGCTGCCGCAAAAGCAAAGAAGCCTGCCGTAATCTCCCTTGTTGCTTTCAGGATTGCGTGGTTTCAGCAAGGCTTTCACATCCTCGAATTCCGTAACATGGAAGCTTCTTTTTTGCTTTTTTATGAAAGCCAAATCGATTCCGATAGGAACAACGACAACCTGACCGCTAAAGTATCGCGCAGGCGTCAGCAAATGTCCGTTTTTTAGGGTTGAAAAGGTAATCGTATCATCAGCGCGGATGCACGCTCCCTCCACTTCCCCGGTATCGCAGTTTGCGCCGCTCGGCATATCCAGAGATATCTTCTTCGCGGATGACTCGTTTGCCATTTGGAACAGGGGCAGCAGCTCTTCCTTGACCTTACCGTGAAATCCGGTGCCGTAGATCGCGTCGATGATGTAGTCCGCAGAAGCGAGCATAGAGCGCAGTATTTCCGTATTCTGATCATTGTTCATTATCTTTACGGCGGTATTCTCCAGCTTTGAGAGCATAATGTTTGAAATATCCGTAGCCGGCAATCCCTGCACCAGAACCACTACAACAAGAGCGCCCAGCTCCGACAGCCTTCTTGCCGCAACATAACCGTCGCCTCCGTTATTGCCCTTGCCGGATAAAATTACTATTTTCTTCTGTTCAAAAGCATATTTCTTTTGCAGATAGCGAACTGCGGATGTGCCCGCGTTCTCCATCAGCTGTAAATAGTCCTTTCCGCTTTTCACTGCTTCCTTTTCAAGCTCTTTTGATTGCGCGGAATTCAGTATGATCATGTTTTTATCTCCTCACCGATTACGACAGCGGCGGCATAGCTCTTTGTATGGGTCACACTCACAGAAAAACGCAATTTGCGTGAATCGGCAATTTCTAATGCTCGTCCGCTTAATTTCAAATCAGGCTTACCGCAAGCATCCCTTAAAAGCTCCACCTCATCCAAGGAGAACCCGCGGATACCGGTGCCCAGCGCCTTGGCAAAGGCCTCTTTCGCACTAAAGCTTGCGGCAATACTTTGAACAGGAAATCCGCGCATCTGCAACTGCGAGTACTCGGCGGCCCCGAGTACCCTGCTGCAAAAGCGCGGATTTCGAATTGATTTTTTTATTCTGCTGATTTCAACCAGATCAATTCCTACCAAAAGCATCTATAGATACCTGCCTCTTCAGAAATGGTTTGATAGACATCCGTACCGTATCATCGGGGTCAAACACAACCAAAACATTCCCCTTTTTCGTGTGGTGCCCGAAAAAGTACCAGCTGTTATCTGAAAAGCCGTTTGCCGAAGCCACTACGCGAAGATCATAGCTTTTCTGTACGTGATCCTCCGGCTTATACTTCCCCATTGATTCTATTTCATGGGCATCCATTGTTATAAGACGTTTTCTGCTGCGCTTATTGATAATTTTATCAATTGTGATATCTCCGTTCGTTACGCTGTATTCATATTCGAGATTCCGCGACGTAAGTAAATAATACTCGGCAATACAAACCGCTACGAAAACAACGGAGAAAAAAAACGGAATAAAAGCCCATGATAAGAGTAAAATGATTAATCCGGTTAAGATTTCTCCGGTAAAGATCAAATAATCCAGACTACTGAATTTCTTTTTTACAATCTGTTCAATAAAAGTATCCATAATTTTCTCATTTCCTCCCTGTTCGCCGCCCATATTATCATAATAAAAATTATTCTAAATGATATTGTAGCACATCACTTTCCTGTTTACAACAAAATGGAACGATGAATTTTATCCTATTCCCCAAATTTCCGACGCATACTGCCTTACCGTCCGGTCACTTGAAAATTCCCCCGCGTTTGCCGTATTCATCAAGCATTTTTGAGTAAAATGGAATCGATCCTTGTAATCTCTAATTGCCTGAAGCTTTGTGTCACAGTACGGAATGAAATCGTAGAGCAAATAATAATGATCCGCCTTATGCCAGCTTGCCCCAATCAGCAGAGCGTCGTAAAGCTCCTGAAACATTCCGGTGCCTCCGTCTGAAAACGTCCCGTCAATAAGAGTATCTATCGTCTTTTTGATTCGTGGATTCTGTTCATACAGCTCCTTTGCCCGGTAGGCGGCTGAGATTTCTTCAATATCTTCGACGCGTGCGCCGAAGATGTAATTGTTCTCTTCTCCTGCCTGTTCCACAATCTCAATATTTGCTCCGTCATACGTGCCCAAAGTGACCGCACCGTTGAGCATAAGCTTCATATTGCCGGTGCCGGAAGCCTCTGTTCCGGCGGTGGATATCTGCTCTGAAATGTCTGCCGCCGGAATGATTTTTTCCGCGTAAGACACATTGTAATTAGAGACAAAGATCACTTTTAATTTATCATTAACCTCCGGGTCCTGATTAATTTTGTCTGCAATTTCATTGATATATTTTATAATAGCCTTTGCCCGGAAATAGCCGGGGGCCGCTTTCGCTCCGAAAAGAAAAGCGGTGGGATAAAAGTCTTGTATTCTTCCATCCTTTATTCCGTAATAAATGTCCAAGATCGAAAAGGCATTTAAAAGCTGCCGTTTATATTCATGAAGCCGCTTTATCTGCACATCAAAAATAAAATCAGGATTCAGTGAAATGCCATCCCGTCTTTTGATGTAGTCTGCCAGCTGTTGTTTTTTGATCTGTTTAATCTTCATGAACTGCCGGATTGCATCCGGATCGCCCTGATATTTTTCTAGATTTTTTAGCTTATCCAGATCGGTAACCCATGCGTTTCCGATTTTATCCGTAATAAAACCGGAAAGCTCCATATTGGATAGCGCCAGCCAGCGACGCTGCGTAATTCCGTTGGTTTTATTATTAAAACGTTCCGGATATATCTCGTACCATTCTTTCAAAACCTTACTTTTAATAATCTCAGTATGAATCCGGGCAACTCCATTTGTTGAGTGCGTTGCGAAAACAGCCAGATGAGCCATGTTTATTTTACCGTCGTCATCAATGATGCTATAATGCTTCTTTGCTTCTGCGCTGATTCCCAATGCGCTCAGTTCTTTTTGAAGCGCTTTTTGAATTAAAACCACATAACGGTAAACATTCGGTATCACGGATTTAAACAGCTTTACATCCCATTTTTCCAGTGCCTCAGCCATAATGGTATGGTTGGTATAGGCAAAGGTTTGTCTGGCTATTTTTAAAGCCTTACTGAAAGAAACGTCGCCCTCCGTAACCAGAAGCCGGATAAACTCCGGAATTGAAACAACCGGATGCGTATCATTGAGCTGTATCGCGTATTCATTCGCAAAATATGAATAATTATTTCCGTGCTTCTTACGATAGGTACGCAGAATATCCTGAAGAGAAGCGCTGGTAAAAAAGTATTGTTGCTTTAAGCGCAGCCTTTTACCTTTGTCGGATTCATCATTCGGATACAAAACGCTGGTAATTGCCTGTGCATCGTCCCTTTCTTTCATTGCCTGATCAAACTTCTGATCATTGAAGAGCTTAAAATTGAACTCCTGAACCGGTTCCGCCTGCCAAAGACGCAGGGTATTTACCGTTTGCGCGCCAAAGCCGATAACCGGGGTATCATAAGGAACTGCATATACC
>JAEZWL010000149.1 GCA_023420245.1 Bacillota bacterium
AAGGGTAAGGGGAACTTTATGAGTAACTTTTTTTCTAAAGGGCCGGATTATTTTGGATTGTTTGAAAAAGGAATCGGTATTTCCAACAAAGCCGCTAAGGCGCTTCAAACCTCTTTTGCAGATGGCACAATCGATAAAAATGAAATCAAGCGCCTAAAGGAAATCGAGCATGAGGGCGATAAGCATGTGCACGAATGCTCCAATTTAATCGCCGATGCTTTCATTACCCCGCTGGATCGTTCCGACATGATGGCAATGGTAGCCGCAATCGAGGCAATTACAGACAGTATTGATGATATTGCGAACCAGATTTACATGATGCACATCACCAAGGCAAACGAAGTAACCGTAAAAATGGTCAATTTGATTGTCGAGAGCTGTGAAGAGCTTGAAAAGCTGATGGCGGAATTCAAACAATACAAAAAGAACTTTAAGCGCATTAAGGAGCTCACCGTTATTGTAAATAACTTTGAAGAAGAAGGCGACGCTGTATTCGGCGAAGCGATGCGCGAATTGTTTGACCCGAACAACCAAATGGAAATGATTGACGTGATTCGTCTGCAAAATCTTTACAACACCATGGAAAATTCCCTTGATTACTGCGAAGATGTGGCAGATATCGTAGAACAGATTATTATTTCAAACACATAATATCAATTTTTGAAGCCCGCTTGAATTTCAGGCGGGCTTTTTGAGTTGAAGAGTAGATTATAATTTGATATAATATAAAAATATACATCGTCATACTGTTTCGACAGGGAAATCTGTGAACGGTCGTAATATTGTTGCGGACTGGTTCACCGGTTTGTGTTTTTTTGAACGGAATAGGGGAAAAATAATGAACGGTAAGTTGATTTGCATCGAAGGACTGGATGGCAGCGGAAAAGCAACTCAGACAGAACTGCTCTGCGGGAGTTTGGTCAGAAACGGGGTTTCGCTTCGGCGGGTATCGTTTCCTGATTATGAGGAGCCCTCGTCCGTGCTGGTAAAAATGTATCTCGGAGGCGGATTTGGTACGGACCCCAATCAGGTCAACGCTTATGCCGCATCCTCTTTTTACGCGGTCGACCGCTATGCCAGCTACCAACGGCATTGGCGCGGAGACTATGAGCAGGGCAAGCTGATTGTCGCCGACCGCTATACAACCTCAAATATGGTGTTTCAGCTTTCCAAGCTTCCAAAATCAGAATGGGACGGTTTTATTGCGTGGCTGGAAGATTTTGAATACGGAAAGCTGTCTATTCCAAAACCGGATTTAACCATTTATCTGGAAATGCCCACGGCGGTTTCTCAAAGGCTTCTCAGCAACCGCTACCACGGCGATGCCAGTAAAAAAGATATTCATGAAAGCAATACCGACTATCTTACCCAGTGCCGCGAAAGCGCGGCCTATGCCGCTCAGCGGCTTAACTGGAAGATTATCCACTGTGCCAAGGGAGAAAACCCGAGGACTGTTGAAGAAATACAGAGTGATATTATGAAAAAAATAGCGGAGGAACTACCTTTATATGTTTCAATTTGAATACCCAACCATTGAAGACCGTAAGTGGATGCAGCCAATTCTTTCACAGTGCGGGGGAATGGGCAGCGAATCGGCGTTCGGAACCCTATTTATTTGGGGCAGCGTCTATCATTCTAAATTTTGTCGTTTTAATGACTTTCTGCTTCTCGGCTCCGGGGGTCAGTATCACAGCTATAATCTTCCCATCGGAGGAAAAGACCCCTATAAAGCGGTGAAAGCGCTGATGGAAGACGCAGAGGAAAAGCAGATTCCGTTTAAAATGTGGGGAATTACGCAGGACGGTGTTGCGGAGCTTCAGGAATTGTTTCCCGGTAAATTTGAATTTTCCCTTGACCGCAATGGCTCCGATTATATTTATGCTTCTGACGATTTAATCAATTTACCCGGTCGGAGATACCACGGGAAGCGCAATCACTTGGCGCAGTTCGACCGTAACTATGACTGGAGCTATGAGGATATTACCCCGGAAAACATTGAGGACTGTAAAGCAGTCGCAAAAAAATGGTGTGAGGATAACGGTGGCTGTACCGAGGCAAACGGCTCACAGAATGAAAGCTGTGCTCTTTTAAAGGCTTTCCGTTATTATAAGGAATTAGGGCTGTCCGGCGGCTTGCTCCGAATCGAGGGAAAACCGGTTGCGTTTACAATTGGTGAGGAAATCAATTCTCAAACCTTTTTATTGCATTTTGAAAAAGCGCTCGATGGCTATAACGGGCTGTATACGGCGATTAATCATGAATTCGCCGCCCGTCACCTAAGCGGTTATCAATATATCAACCGCGAGGAGGATCTGGGGCTGGAGGGCTTGCGTAAGGCGAAGCTTTCCTATCATCCGGTCATCCTTCTGCAAAAATACACGGTCACATTAAAAGAAGAATCAAAGGAAGCGGCACAATGATTGGTTTTGCGGACTGGGAAATGCGCGGCGAGCTTGCACAGCTCTGGCAGCTCTGCTTTGACGAGCCGGCGCGGCCTGCCAAATATTTTTTCAATAATTATTTTCGTCCGGAAAACTGCCTGATCTACAGAACGGCCGGAAAAATCGCCGCGGCTGTTTATCTGCTTCCGTCTTATATCGCGTCTGACACAAAACCCCAAAAGGCCCATTATATTTATGCGGCGGGAACGCTGCCGCAATACCGTTCCCACGGATATATGGCGGCGCTTTTGGCGTGGGCCGCGCTCACCGGCTCCAATCGCGGAGACTGGTATTCCGTTGTTCTTCCGGCAACCCGGCAGCTTTATAGTCTGTATGAAAAATCGGATTACGTGCCGTTCTTTAAAGTGGAGAATGTAACGGTTACGCTCGGTCGCATGTGTGATCTCGCGCAAGGCGGACTGGCGGGTAACTTTGTTTTTACCTATCAGCAGCTTAATGCCCTGCGTAATTCCCGTTTGGCGCGCAAAAAGGGCTCGGTGCTCTGGAGGGACGACGGGTTTGCCTACGCGGCCGGTATGGCGAAGGTATACGGGGACAAGCTCGTTTGCTCCCGAACCGGAGAGAAGCCATCCTACGCGCTGTGCCGGAGAACAGATGAAAACGCTTGCAGTGTATTGGAAGTAATGGCAGATCGGGATACGGTCGCCGACCTTGCTGCAAGCCTGATCTGTCAGATGCCCGCGCAGACCTATTCCATCCGGCAGCCTGTTGGGAGCGGTTTGTTCGGTGAAGGAGAGGCCACGGCGTTTGGAATGATCAAACCGCTCGGCGGAACGCTGCTACAGCCGGTTCAAAATGATGCGGACCCGCCCTATCTTGGGTTATCACTTGATTAATCGGAGGTTTTCATATGATATATTTGTTCCTTGCGGAAGGCTTTGAAGAAATTGAGGCGATTGCCACCGTTGATATCCTGCGGCGGGCCGGATGTGATTTGAGCACGGTTGGAATCGGCGGAAAAAGAATTACCGGCGCCCACAATATTCAGGTAACCGCAGATTTGGAGGAGAACGACGTCAGCTTTTCCGCGATCGATATGGTGATTCTTCCCGGCGGGGGAGAAGGCACCAGAAGATTGGATGAGTCTTCTCTTGTGCGTTCTGCCGTACAGTACTGCGCGGATCACCGCAAGCCGATTGCGGCAATTTGCGCCGCTCCGTCCGTTCTTGGGCATATGGGGTTACTCAGCGGTCATGAAGCAACCTGCTTTCCCGGCTTTGAGGGCGAATTGAATGCGAAAACAGTGACCGGAGCCCCTGTGTGCGTGAGCGGTGATTTGATAACCGCCAGAGGCGCGGGTGTTACGGTTGAATTTGCGCTGAAAATCGTTGAGGTTCTTTATGGTACCGAAAAATCCACTATGCTTAGGAAGAAAATGCAATGTATGTAAAAAACATCAAGGAAGTTAAAATCAATCTTCGCGCCCGCTACCGACACTTCCGCGAGAATATGAACCCGGAGCAAAAGCTGGAGTTGGATTCCACAATCCAGAGCCGCCTTCTCGCGCTCGTAGAATATTCGAAGGCGGATACGATTTTTACTTATGTGAGCAAGTCCATAGAGGTTGACACCATATCGCTGATCAAAGCCGCGCTTGCCACCCGCAAGCTTGTTGCGGTGCCGCGCTGTGTGCCCGATACCTATGATATGGAATTCTACTATATTACTTCGCTGAACGACTTGGAAAAGGGAATGTTTGGCGTACCGGAGCCGGTTCCGGGAAAATGCCCGCTGGTTACGGATTACTCCAAAGGTCTTTGCATAGTTCCCGGTCTCAGCTTTGACGCGCAGGGCTATCGTCTCGGCTATGGAAAGGGATACTATGACCGCTTTCTTGCCGATTTTTTCGGCAGCACCGTCGGAATCTGCTATTCCGGGTGTGTGCAGTGGAATTTGCCGCACGGCTACTACGATAAACCGGTTGACCTGCTGATTACGGAAAAGTATATCCGGCGCACGGCGAATATCAGCAAATGAAATTCAGCACATAAAAGGGGAGGCCGCAGCCATGAATGATGATTTGCAGAACGACTTGAACCACCGGAAAAAGGTGGAGCGCTTTCGCCTGAATATTCCCGAGGAGGAGCTTGATGATTCTATCAATCACGATTTGTATTCGGATATGCAAAATCCTGAGGGTGAGGCAAACGGCGATTTCGGTGATGTGATTCACAGCTACAGCGACCCGAAGGAAGCACAGAAAGCCAGAAACTCTCAAAGGGAAGCGGAAATACGCGCGGAAAAAGCGCATAAGTGGAGAAGTAAGGAGAAGGGCAAAAAGAACCGTCTCCTGTTTCGGGTTATGTGGATTATCATGGTTGTGTTTCTTTCCACGCTTCTGTCTCAGCTTTTTATCTCCGGCTTCGACGATATGCTGGCGCAGGGAAGAGAAAAGGTCAGTGTAACGGTGGAGATACCGAAGAATCCGACGACAGAGCAGGTTGCCGGTATTCTGAGGGATGCCGGGATTATTCGGGAAGTTGATTTTTTTAAGCTTTATTCCAAGCTTACAAAGGCGGACGGAAATTACAGCAACGGCAGCTACAAGATCGATACAAATATGGACTATGAAGCGATCATCAACAGCTTACAGTCCAGTGCCAACCGCGTCGATACCGTTAAAATTACGTTCCCGGAGGGAATCAACGTGTTGGAAATGGCAAATTTGTTTGAGAAAAACGGAGTTTGCAGTGCCAAGGATGCACTTGCTTTGATGAATTCAAACCAGCTTGACAACAGCTTTGAAATCATCAAGGCAATCCCGAATTCGGCGGACCGCTATTATAAGCTGGAAGGCTACCTGTTCCCGGATACCTATGATTTTTATAAGGATGAAGACCCTAAAAAGGCAGTGCAGAAGCTGGTTAACAACTGCAATAAAAAGCTGACGGCAGATATTCGAAACAAGGCGTCGGCCCGGAAGATGACCTTGGATCAGGTTATGGTTCTTGCCTCTATGATACAGGCGGAGGCGGCAAACAAGGATGATATGTATATCGTTTCGTCTGTTTTTCATAATCGTCTGGCGAGTACCAAGGGTGACCTCAACCGTTTGCGCTCCGATCCGACTACATATTACCCGTATCGGACCAAAGCGGCGATTCCTTCCAATCTTCGCGAAACCTATAAAAGTAAGTATGATACCTATACCATAAAAGGCTTGCCTGCGGGTCCGATCTGCAATCCCGGCGCCGAGGCGATTGACGCCGCGCTGAACCCTGCCGACACCGGTTACTATTATTTCTGCCACGATAAGAACGGCAAGGCGTATTACGCAAAAACCAATGCGGCTCACGAGGCAAATCTTGTGAAGGCCGGACTAAAGTAAAAGTGAGCTGAGGAAACCTGACGGTTCCGCAGGCTTTGGAGGTTAAACATTGATTCAAAGAAACAAACCAGTCGAGCTGCTGTCACCGGTCGGCGATATGGAACGCCTTGGCGCGGCGATTGATTTCGGCGCCGACGCGGTCTACCTCGCGGGGCAGGAGTTCGGGATGCGCACCGCTCCGACGAACTTTGGCGCTCAGGAGCTTTGTACGGCGGTTCAAACCGCGCACGAGCACGGGGTGAGGGTGTACCTTACCTGCAATACCGTTCCCCACAACGACGAGCTTTCGCGCCTTCCGGGTTTTCTGGAAGCCGCGCGCGATGCCGGTGTGGACGCTTTCATCATCTCGGATTTCGGTGTCATGGAAATGGCGAAGAAATACGCCCCGGAGGTGGAGCTCCATATCTCCACGCAGGCGGGTGTGGCAAATTACGCCTCTGCCAATGCACTCTACCAAATGGGCGCCAAGCGCGTTGTACTGGCGCGGGAGCTGAGTTTGGAGGAAATCGCGGAGGTTCGGGAGAAAACGCCGCCCGAGCTGGAAATTGAGTGCTTTGTTCACGGTGCGATGTGCGTATCCTTTTCCGGGCGCTGCCTGCTCTCCAGTTATCTGACCCAGAGAGATGCAAACCGCGGCGACTGCGCCCAGCCCTGCCGGTGGGAATATGCTTTGATGGAATCGAAGCGCCCGGGGCAGTATATGCCGGTCTTTGAGGATCAATCCGGCACTTATATCCTCAATTCCAAAGATATGTGTATGATCGAGCATATTCCCGAGCTTGTGAAAGCGGGTGTTACCAGCCTGAAAATCGAGGGCAGGGCAAAATCAGCCTATTATGTCGCGGTAACCACCAACGCCTATCGCTGTGCAATCGACGAATACCTTGCCGGTTCGCAAAGCAAAGTTTCGCCTTGGATTGCAGAGGAAGTGAATAAGATCAGTCACAGGGAGTACAGTACCGGGTTTTATTTCGCAACCGAACCGGGGCAGGTGTATTCCAACGGCGGCTATGTCCGTGATTACGATGTGATCGCTGTGTGTGAGGGATACGAAAACGGGATAGCCACACTGACCCAGCGCAACCGGTTTTTCCGGGGCGATACCGCGGATGTGCTGGAACCGGGAAAGCGGTCTTATCTGGTGCGGCTGGACGACATCAGCGATGCGTACGGTAATCCCATCGATTCCGCACCCCACGCTGTAATGACTGTATTCTTGAAGACAGACCACCCGATCGCGAAAGGAGCCATCCTCCGAAAGGAACGCCATGATAACGCAATTAAGTGAAAGTCAGGTAGACTGCGTAATGGAGATCTGGCTGACCGCAAATATAAATGCCCACGGCTTCATTGCAGATTCGTATTGGGAAAGTCATTTTGACATCGTCAAAAATCACTATCTGCCGGATTCAGAAACTTATGTGTACACGGAAAATTCCAAGGTTTGCGGCTTTGTATCTGTGCTGAATTCGAATTTTATCGGTGCTTTGTTTGTGGCGCCGGACTTTCAATGCCGCGGAATCGGTGCTTCACTTCTTTCCTATTGCAAAGAACGGTTTCCCAGCCTGCGCCTTTGCGCCTATGTCGAAAACGAACGTGCTGTTTCCTTTTATTTAAGAGAAGGTTTTCAAATTTTGTCCCGTTCGGCAGCCGACGACGGGAATCACGAAGAATACAGCATGATCTGGGAAAAATTAGATTAATGTTTAAACTCCCTCCAGAATGGTAATGATATCCAGATGGAGGGATTTTTTATGGAAAAAAGAGCAGCCTCTTTTTTTGCGATTTTCATGCTTTGCATGTTTTTGTCCATATTATGTGTTTATAATGTATCCGCCGGAACCCAGCTTGCGCAGACCGCCGATAAACAGAGCAGCTATCAATTGATTGTCGCCAAAACCCGGGGAACGATCTACGACTGTAACCTGAAAGCGCTGACCGGGGCGGAGGACGAATACGCCGCTGCCATCGCTCCGAGCGTAGAGGGCGCAGCCTCGCTGAGCAAAATACTTCCTGCCGATACGCTTGAGAAGGTTTACCCGTCGCTGACCTCCAACAAGCCTTTTACCATGAAGCTGCCCCAGAAGCTCGAGGCAGTAGGAATTAACGTGTTCACGCTGAAAAAACGGTATTCGGATTCTCAGCTCGCGCCCCATATTATCGGATATCTGGACGGAACAGGAGCGGGTGCTTCCGGGATTGAAAAGGCTTTTAACAAGCAGCTTACCGAAAAGCAGGGTCAGATTTCCGTAACCTATAAGGTGGACGCGCTGAACCGCGTCCTGCGCGGAGAAAATATTAAAATCAGCGATACGGCCTATCTGGCGAAAAAGGGAGCTGTCCTTACGCTGGATAAGGACATTCAGGAAATCGCGGAAAAGGCCGCGAAGCAATATCTGACCAAGGGTGCCGTGTTGGTGACCGAGGTGCCAAGCTGCAAAATCCGCGCGATGGTGAGCCTGCCGGACTATTCGCCCAACGATGTGGCTTCCGCACTGAAATCGGAGGATTCTCCGCTGATCAACCGCTGCCTTTCGGCTTATAACGTGGGTTCGGCGTTTAAGCTGGTTTCCGCTTCGGCGGCGTTGGAATACGGGCTTTCCCCGGATACCCAGTATACCTGTACCGGCGAAATTGATGTTTCCGGAAGTCCGGTTCACTGCTTCAATTCCGAACGTCACGGAACACTGAATATGGGTCAGGCC
>JAEZWL010000229.1 GCA_023420245.1 Bacillota bacterium
CAATTTTGAGCGTTTCCAAATGAAGTTCCGACTGACACCATTTCAAAAGCGGTGTCAGTCGGCGTAATTTCAAGATATTCTACGATTGGCTTTTCTTTTTCCTGTCTATTTCTTCTGGAGCAGGTCAAGTTTGAATTCCGCTGCGGTTTTGTTTTATTCATCCACTGCCAGAGCGTCGCTTTCTTCGGCATGCCCCGAATAGGTCGGTACAAGCTCATGGACAATTTCCATCATTTCGACGTTATTTACGCCGGCAACGCTTCTGAGATTTTCCACCTGATTAAGGAAGGTTTCCTCGTTAAAACGGATTGGAGTTCCGATATAGATCAGCTCATGAGCCGTCTTTTCGCAGCCGCCCTCGCTGTCCAGCAAAAGCTCCTCATATAGCTTTTCGCCGGGACGAAGCCCCGTATATACAATCTTGATATCCTCATCCGGACGGAAGCCGGAAAGACGAATCAGGTTACGCGCCAAATCCACAATTTTGACCGGCTGTCCCATATCCAGCACGAATATCTCGCCGCCATGTGCCATTCCTCCCGCCTGAATCACCAGTCTTGCCGCTTCGGGAATCGTCATAAAGAAACGGGTGATATCGGGGTGGGTCACAGTTACCGGACCGCCGTTTTCGATTTGCTTTTTAAAGAGCGGAATTACACTTCCGTTGCTGCCCAATACATTGCCGAAGCGAACAGCGACGAATTCCGTCTTGCTGTGGCGGCTGTAATACTGGATAATCAGTTCGCAAATACGCTTCGTCGCGCCCATGATATTGGTCGGATTTACAGCCTTGTCTGTAGAAATGAGCACCATCCGGCTGACGCCGAATTTATCACAGGTCTGCGCAACATTCAGCGTACCGAACACATTGTTCTTCACCGCTTCGCCCGGGCTTAGCTCCATGAGCGGAACGTGCTTGTGCGCCGCGGCGTGGAACACGACATCCGGCTTAAAAACAGAGAAGATATGCTCCAGTCTGGCTTTATCCCGAACGGAGCCGATCAAGACCTCCAAATTCAGGCTTTTATAACGCATTAACAGTTCATTCTGCAAATCATACGCGTTATTTTCGTAGATATCAAAAATAATCAGCTTTTTCGGCTTGAAGTTTACAATCTGGCGGCAAAGCTCGCTGCCGATGGAACCGCCTCCGCCTGTTACCAGAACCGTTTTATTCTTTAGATAGCCGCTGATTTCTTCCGTGTTTAATTCGATTTCGTCCCTCCCCAGAAGGTCGATAATATCCACATTACGGATTTTCAGGGGGTCGGCGCTGTCCTCAATGATTTCATACAGCGCGGGAATGGTTTTCAGCTGACAGCCGGTTTGGGAGCAGATGCTCAGGATATCCTGCTTGTCCTTTTTATTGGCGGTTGCCATGGCAAGAACGATCTGATCCACGTTATAACGGGAAGCGATTTTAGGGATACTTTCTCTGCCGCCCGCCACCTTAACGCCGTGGATACGGGTTCCGCGCTTGCTTCGGTCGTCGTCAATCGCGACAACGGGAATCCCCTTGCTCTCCGGAGCGGATTTCATATCCTTGATCACCATGGAGCCCATTTCGCCCGCGCCGATGACCATGACGCGATTGAATTCCTCTGAATTATGCCGGTTGATCATGCTCTTACGCTTTGCCCTGCGAATCAGCCGGAAGCTGAAGCGCGAAGCGCCGACGAAGAAGAAGGTGAATACCCAGCCCATTACATATACGGAAAACGGAAAACGGATTACCCCAAGCAGTTTTCCTGCCATTGTAAAATCAAGCAAAGAAGCCAGCAAACAGGCGGTCGTCGTCCCGTAAAAAATCAACAGCAGCTCATCCAAGCTGGCAAACTGCCACATTGTGGTATAAAACCGGAAAAGAGCAAAGGTAAAGATACAGATCAGCGTGACCCACGGAATCGTTGTTCTGAACGCTTCGAAGTCAAGGAAAGATATTTGGTTTTCAAACCGAAGCATATACGAAATCCAATAGCTGAAAAACACGCAAATAACGTCTATGATAATCTGAGGGATAGAATTTTTCAAAGTCACTCTTTTATTTTTCATACTAAACACCAAGAATTCCTATCAAATTTGCTCCTATCATCAGGCAGCCTATATTCCTGTTTTTTGACCTATCCGTCTAAACGTATCGACAGGTTAACTGTAAGGAATACAACTGGATAAGTATAGCACAAACTTTTATCAATTGAAATGCAAAATACCTGCTTATTTTATATTATTGCACATTTATAGGAAGAAGATGTTAACTTTTTGTTATTACACGCGCAACAGCCAGAGGAGGACCGCTTAAAAAATAAACCGTATCGGCAAGCGTTTGAGCCTCCCGCTCGTCGTGTGTAACCAACAGTTTCAGTGCGCCCGGTGTTTTTTTCTGAATCAGCGCGATTACCTCCGCCTTTGCCTTTTCATCCAGTGCGTGAAAGGGCTCATCCATTAAAATAATATCGCCGCCGTACGCAAGCGCCCGGGCAATGGCAACCCGCTGGCGCATCCCGCCGCTCAAGTCGGAGGGATATTGGTGCGCTTCTCCGGATAATCCTACCCGTTCCAGCCACACCGCCGCTTCGGCAGCGTTCTGCTTTTCACTTTTGTTCAGCACCGCCGCAACATTCTCCTGCGCAGTGCACCACGGCAGCAGCCGGTCCTCCTGAAACAAACAGGATATTTTTTTGCCTTGCAGCCCCGAAATTTCGCCGGAGTCAGGCTTCACCAGCCCGGCAACGCAGTTCAGCAGCGTGGTTTTTCCGCACCCGGAAGGTCCGAAAAAGCATACCGTTCCGCTTTCCGGAAAATCCAGAGAAAAATCGTGCAAAACCATCTTTTCGCCGAAGCTTTTGCAAATATTTTTGAATCGCAGCTCCATAACAGCTTCATCACCGTATTCCGTTATATTTTTTTCCGGCCTTGCTCATCAGTAAAACCATCAATCGTTCCAACAAAACGCTCATCAGGATTACCATTGCCGTCCATGCAAACAAATCGGCCGTCTCAATATAGATTTTCGACTGATAAATCTGCCCGCCGATGGATAAACTGGAATTTGCCAGAACCTCGGCCGCAATTCCCGCCTTCCAGGCAAGTCCCATTCCCGTTGTGCACGCGGCGGTAAAATACGGCATGACAGAGGGTATGTAGACTCTTTTTACGGTTTTGATTCTCCCAAACCGGAAGCAATACGCCATTTCGAGCAGGTTTTTATCTGTGCTTTTGATTCCGTTTGAAACATTTCCCCAGATAATGGGCAGAACCATCAAAAATGCGGTAAACGAAGGGACCAGGTCGGAACGCAGCCAAACCATCGCCAGAATAATAAACGACGCCACCGGGGTCGCCTTTATAATACTGTTGACGGGATAAAACAGATCATATGCCGCCTGAAAGCTTGTGGTAAGCACCGCCAGCACTGCGCCCGTTCCTACGCCGATAACAAATCCGACGGATATCCGCAGCATGGAGCCCAGTGCGGACAGCCAAAACTCCCCGTTTTCCGCCAGTTCAAACAGCCTTTGAAAAACACGAACAGGAGATACGATGAGTATCTCCTGTTTCACGGTAAAAAAGAGGAGCTGCCAGAAAGCCAGCCAGAACAAGGCTACCAAAAGCTTCTTTCCCATTTTCCGGTTCAAAATATTACTTTTCGTAATAGAAATCTTCACCTGGCATTTTCCCTCCGACGGACTTTGGATTTGCTTGGAACAGGACGTTCAGAAAATCCGGAATTTTCGCTTTCATTTCGCTGCCGTCAAGATAAACAATATTGCAGTTCGGAATTGCTTTTTTTGCAACCGCCGCCGGCATGATGCCATATTTTTCAGATAAGATCGAAGCATCCTCGATATTGGAAACAGTGAATGCGGCGGATGTCTGATATTCCTTCAAAAACGCATGAAGCGCTTCTTTGTTTTTCTCCGCGAAATCCTTGCGGACAATCAGACAGCCCATTGTGAGCACGCTCTTATCCCCGACAGCCTTATTCCACTCTTTTGTGACATCCAGCGCGATTTTAACATCCTTATTCTTCCCCATAACCTGCGTTACAAACGGTTCGGGCAGCACGGCGATTTTTGCTTTGCCGGATATCACCATTGCGGCAAGCTCCGCGTGCTCCGCCTTATATTCTACCTTAACATCCTTGCCAACTTCAAGACCGTTCTGCTTTAAAATGTAATTTAACGCATATTCCGGAGTCGAGCCCTGACCGGTAGCGTAAACTGTTTTTCCCTTCAAATCCTTTACGCCGGTAACCTTTTCTCCGTTTGTGAGCACGGACAAAACCCCGAGCGTATTAATCGCCGCAAGCTGAACCTTGCCGCCTGTCTTGTTATAGAGCGTTGCCGCAAGGTTGGTCGGTACGGCGGCAGCGTCGATTTCTCCGGTCGAAATTTTAGAGACAATTTCATCCGGCGCGCCGACGATTTTAAAATCGTAATGATTCGCCGACGTGTTCGTGTCGTTATCGCTCATCAGCTTCAGCATTCCCAGACCGGTAGGACCCTTCAAGGTTGCCAGCCTTATTGTGGCTTTTTCCGTCGCCAACGAAGCCGTCGCCTGACTGGAGACCTGAGAAGTCGCCTGCGCCCCGGAGGACGGCGCTGCGCTGCTTTGACTGGAAACGGGGCTTGCACAGCCGGAGAGGATTGATAAAAACAAAAGCGCCGATACGGCGGTAGACATAATTTTTTTCATACAGTAATTCCCTTCATGGTGATATTTTTAAAATGATTCGGACTTAAGTCGATTGACATCCGGAACAGAAATCGCTTTTCCGCTTCGCTGAATAATATCTGCCTCGCACAAATCATCCAAAGCACGGTAAAGCGACGCGCGTCCCATATCAAGCAGGTTTGCAAGCTGGGTAAGCGTACACGGCAGTTCAAACCGGTGCGGATTATCGCTTTTTGAGGACAGGGAGAGTAAATAGGAAACCAGCCTGCATTCGGCGTTTCCGCCCGTAAAATTATCAATTCGACTGTTCAGGAAACAAATTCGGTTTGAAAGATAGCCGATATAGTTTTCCGCAATGCGAAAATCTAATTCAAAGAGACTGTGCAGCAGAGACTGCGGAAGAAAAAGAACACGGCTGCGTTTCACCGAGACAACCTCTGTGACATAATGCTTCGCGCTGTTGAACAGACCCGCTATTCCAAAGACACCGCCCGCAAAAAAAGTGTTTAGAACCAGGTCTGACCCCTGACTCGCGGATTTCAGAGCCTTGAGCTCTCCTGATACCACAATCCCCATACTCTTTTGAAAGCTGGAGCGGGTATAGATTTTTTCATCCGGCTCGAATTCCAGGCAGCTGCATTCTTCGTTTTCAAAAGCGGTGTCAACTGAAGAATCTTCGATTCCACTGAAGAGAAAGCACTGCGCCAAATAAAGTTGATATTTTTTTAATTTTCGAACTGTTTTCATAATTATCACGCTGTTTCTGTATCATTTGATACATATTATAATAAGTTTATAAATGTTTGTCAACCGTTTAACATAGTCTAATTTAAAAAAGCACAGAGGCTCCCCAAAAACGGAGCTTTCTGTGCGGAAAAGAAGCTAGAAGAAAGGACAGTCGGAGGTTTATGTGCAAAAAGAGCGCTGCCGCGCAGCGCTCTTTTTAATCAACCTGTTATTACTCGTGATCGTGATCGTGACCGCAGCCGCAATCGCATTCGCCGCAATCGCAGTCATCTTCATCAAAATCGAACTCAAGAGTTTCGCCGCAGTTCGGACACTCCATTTGACCGTCTTCAATAATCTCTTCGGACAGGCAAATTGTTTCATGGCAATTCGGGCAGGTTACTTCATAATAGCAATCCCCGTCTTCATCATCGTCTTCGTCCTCGTAATCGTCGTCGTCATACTCATCGTAATATTCGTCTTCCAAAGAA
The DNA here is from genome assembly GCA_023420245.1 of Bacillota bacterium. Classification (GTDB taxonomy): domain Bacteria; phylum Bacillota; class Clostridia; order Oscillospirales; family Acutalibacteraceae; genus DATAML01. Next base: position 5,892 of record JAEZWL010000229.1, read on the forward strand.
CCGAGGTCCTCGTCTACGGCATCCAGCTGGTCAGCCATATCCTCCAGCCCGTCCTGCATTTCGGAAAAACTGAGTGCCATATCATCTAATAAGTCGATAATCGCGTTGAGTACCTTTACTTCTTTTTTGCTCGCATCAAGCTCAAGGCCTTCTGCTAAGCCACGGATGTAAGCAACCTTTTCTGTATTTGTCATGTCTTTTTAGCCCCCTTCATTTTGAGTCAAATATATGTGAACAAAGTCTAGTTTTGGTTAAGCGCGCTCCATATATTCGCCTGTGCGGGTATCGATTCGAATTGTTTCGCCTTCATTTATAAACAGAGGCACCTTGATTTCTGCTCCGGTTTCAAGAACAGCCGGCTTGGTTGCGTTGGTTGCGGTATCGCCTTTAAAGCCAGGATCTGTTGAGGTTATCACAAGCTCAACAAAGTTCGGAGGCTCAACGCCGAAAACATTTCCCTTGTAGGAAAGAACCTTGCAGTCCATATTTTCCTTTACAAATTTAAAACTGTCGCCCATAACGTTTTTGTTAATCGGAATCTGTTCAAAGGTTTCGGAATCCATGAAATAATATAAATCTCCGTCGCTGTAAAGGTACTGCATGTCTTTACGCTCAATGAAGGCGGTCGGATATTTATCGTTCGGATTGAATGTTCTTTCAACGACAGAGCCTGTAATTACATTTCTGATTTTGGTACGGACAAACGCCGCGCCCTTGCCTGGCTTAACATGCTGGAACTCTATGATCGAAACCACGTTTCCGTCCATTTCAAATGTTACGCCGTTTCGAAAATCGCCTGCAGATATCATGGTATAATCCTCCAATAATTTTTTCCTATCAATATCTTATAATATTTTTAGCCTTTTTTCAAGTGATTTTTTGTGGCTACATCAAATCTTCGAGGGCATGAAGCGCCAGAAAATAGCTGTTTTTGCCAAATCCTGCGATCTGCCCGGCACACACCGCCGAAATTACGCTTTCGTGGCGAAACGGCTCTCTGGCGTAAATATTGCTCATATGCGTTTCAATAAAAGGAATCCGCACACAGGCAATCGCGTCGCGCAGGGCATAGCTGTAATGGGTAAGTGCTCCGGCATTGATAACCACTCCGTCGTATTCGCCCTTTGTGCCGTGAATTTTATCGATGAGGTCGCCTTCATGGTTCGATTGATAAATATCGCACACATAGCCAAGCTTTTTTGCGTACTCTTCGATTTGAAGATCGATGCTTTCGGCGGTTTCGTCCCCGTAAACGCCTTTCTCCCATACGCCGACCATATTGAGGGTCGGCCCGAGAATTACCAGAACTTTTTTACTGCCCATTTGAAACATCCCTTTAATCAAAGTATTTTAACCCGCGTTTCGTCACTTTAATCAGATGCCGGAGCGGTTTTTCACACGCGCGCCGAATCCGGAAGGAAACGGATTTCTCCTTGCCCGTAGGAACCAGCAAAATCGACTTCATAAACGAAATATTCGCTCCGAATACATCGGTGAAAATCTGATCCCCGACCACAACCGCATTCTTCCGCCCCACGCCCATCCTGCGAACCGCACGGTAATACGCAAAGGGAAACGGCTTCAGCGCGAGAGAAAGGAACGGCAGGTCGTATTTTGCCGCAAACGGCGCAACCCGTTTTTTTACATTGTTCGATACGATAATGATCTTAATATTTTGGCTTCGCATATGGGACACCCATTCAATGCTCCCCTCAAACGGGGTCTGCGAACCGTGGATAGCGAGCGTATTGTCTACATCCAGAATAATCGCGTTCGCTTTCATCCTTTGGATCAGCTCCGGCGTAATATCCTTAACGCTATCCAATGCAACTGTCGGCAGAAACAACGCCAAGCATATCCCCCCCGTTTTCAGAATAAATGGATTTGAAAGCTAAAAAAGCGGGCTTAATAGCCCGCTTTTCCAATTACATCGTTTCCTGTAATACTTTACTTAAACTTACGTTTGCGAGCTGCTTCGGACTTCTTTTTGCGTCTGACAGAAGGCTTTTCGTAAGCTTCTCTCTTGCGAACCTCAGCAATCACTCCAGCTCTAGCACACTGCTTCTTAAATCTTCTAAGAGCACTATCCAAGGACTCATTGTCTTTAATTCTAATCTCAGCCATTTATCTTCCCTCCCATCCGCCATCAGGCAGGGGTATTAGTAAGTCATATTACATAAAAATAATTATACATATCCACCCCGCATCTGTCAAGTCAAATGTAAGAACTTTGCAGAATACAGCGCAAATTTTGTATTGACATAAGTCTTATAAGATGATAATATAATAAACGCGGTTCCGAGAAACCGCAAATATAGGGGTATAGCTCAGTTGGTAGAGCAGTGGTCTCCAAAACCACGTGCCGAGGGTTCAAGTCCTTCTGCCCCTGCCATCATTCGCCGTATCAACGCTGAATTCTCAGTGTTGATACGGTTTATTTTTTTGTTCCCGTTTTTTGATTCCCATCGCGATAATTATAGAAACGACGCAGGGGAGCAGGAATTCCAGCGATCTCTCGAGTACGAATAAAGAAAAAGGCGCGGAATGGATACCGGCTTGTATTTGATAATAATCGGCGCATAAACGAATCAGAAACCCGCAGGCCAAAAGAATACCAATCAAAATCAAAAAGTTGGGGATGCTTAAAAATTCTTTATACTTTTTCATAATTAACACCCCCGTTTCGTCAAACTCTGCTTTATTATGATACACCGGTCCGCAAGCCGTTTATCCCTGTATTCCATTCGGAACTACTGAACCGCGGATGCCTCAACCGGAACGCCTGCATACAGAGCGACACAGTAAGCAAGATTCTGTGCAATGCTCTCCGTATTATTTTCAATCCACTGAATATCCTGCGCGTTGTCATGGTAAGCGGTTTCAATCAGGCAATGCGGCATGGTCGGCATATACATTTCCCAAAGCTCATCCTTCGTGCCGAAGTCGATACCGCTCTTGTCCGGATACATAAAATTGTTTGACAGAAGCTGTGCAAAACGCAAGCTGCTCATGTTTTGAGATGGATAAAAAATGGTTGTGCCGTTTATTTTGGGACCGCCGTCCCGCGCATTGGAATGAATCGCAAGATATAGATTGCACTTCGCATCGGCAGCCTGCTTTGCCCGGTTCGTGATTGTGCGCTTCTGGTTTTCCCTGCTGTCGCTCTGCGGCGCGGCAACCACAGAATCAATGCCGTATTCCGCGAGATACTTTGGCATTGCGCAGGCAATTTGCCGCATATGGAATTCCTCACTCCCCGAACCGTCGCTATAAGGGTTCCAGGTTTGGCAGGAGGGGCTCAAATACACTTTGAAGGGAGCAGCGGCTGTACGCTGCGTAATCGTATGTAATTCTGTTTTTTGAATATCCTGATTGACGGGCTGATACGCGACAAGCAGCTGTGACAACGAAGCCGCCAAAATTAAAGCCCCCGCCTTTTTTATTATTCCCGCAATTTTTTTCATTCTTGCTCCTTCTCTCTACCCAATCCGGTTTTTCTGCAATTTCAACGAAAATATTTTGTGTTAAAAACCATCTTCCTATTAATTTTGAACCATTGCGATATCCGTACCCAAACAGTAATTTTATATTAATTCTATATTGTTTAAATGTCAACCGCATCGACCAAAACAAAAATTTCTTTTTTCTGCAAACAGGCCCAATAAATTTGAAATTACCATACAAATATTTTCTCAGCAGTATGATTATGGGAATCGTTAATTTCATCGTATGATACCAGAAAAGCGGAAACAATAATGAATGGAAAGGAGGTTTATTATGACTAAAAAATTATTTG
>JAEZWL010000194.1 GCA_023420245.1 Bacillota bacterium
GCTCCAAGCCGCGTCAGGTGCTCATCACCTACCAACAATGGCTGGAAATGAGTATGCGCCAGAATGATGAAAACGACAGGAAAGAATAGGGTTTATCAGAATGCCTTTTTTACCCATAACAAAAGAAGAAACCGAGGCTCTTGGCTGGAGTGAGCCGGACTTTATCATGGTTACCGGAGACGCTTATGTGGATCATCCTTCCTTCGGCACCGCGATCATTTCAAGAGTGCTTGAAATGCACGGGTACCGTGTTGCGATTTTATCACAGCCGGATTGGCACAGTGAAAAGGATTTTAAACGCTTCGGACGACCAAGGCTTGGCTTCTTTGTCAATTCCGGAAATATCGATTCCATGGTGGCTCATTATACCGTGGCACGCCGCCGCCGCCGCGACGACGCTTACTCTCCCGGGAAAAAAGCCGGATTAAGACCGGACAGGGCCGTCATCGTTTATACAAAAATTCTTAAAAAGCTTTATCCAGATTCTCCGGTAATCATCGGCGGGTTGGAAGCTTCCCTTCGCCGTTTTGCCCATTACGATTACTGGGATAATACAATTAGACCGTCTGTTCTGCTGGATTCAGGCGCGGATTTGCTTACCTACGGTATGGGGGAGAACCAAACCGTTGAGATTGCCCGCCGTTTAAATTTCGGCGAACCGATTGAAACGATTACGGATATTCGCGGAACGTGCTATGCGGTTCCCACAAAGGAATATCGTCCCGCTTCCGCGGTAGACTGCCCAAGCTTTGAACAGGTCTGTCAGAGCAAGAAGGAATACGCGGTTTCCTGCAGAAAGCAGCAGGAGGAACAGGATGCTGTTCGCGGGCGCAGAGTAATCCAGCGGCACGCAAGCATGCTTCTGGTTCAGAATCCGCCGATGCTCCCGTTGACGCAGGAGGAGCTTGACGAACTCTATGCACTTCCCTACGAACGAACCTATCATCCGTCTTATGAAAAAATGGGAGGAGTACCTGCAATTGAGGAAGTCGAATTCTCAATTACGCATAACCGGGGCTGCTTCGGTGCCTGTAATTTCTGCTCCATTGCTTTCCATCAAGGGAGGGCAATCACCACGCGCAGTGAGGAATCTATTCTGCGCGAGGCAAAAAAACTGACAGAAAATCCGCATTTTAAGGGCTATATCCACGATGTCGGCGGTCCGACCGCCAATTTCCGTAATCCCTCCTGTGAGCAGCAGAGAGAGCACGGTCTTTGCGCCGGAGGAAAAAAATGCCTTGCGCCGAAGCCCTGCCCGGCTTTGAAGGTAGACCACAGCGAGTATCTGGAGCTCTTGCGGAAGCTCCGGGCACTGCCGAAGATAAAAAAGGTTTTCATCCGCTCCGGCATCCGGTTTGACTATTTGATTGAAGAAAAAGATGATTCCTTTTTTCAGGAGCTGGTCAAATATCATGTCAGCGGACAGCTAAAGGTCGCTCCCGAGCACTGTACGCCGGAGGTTCTGGATTGTATGGGGAAGCCCCATATCGAAGCCTACTTGAAATTTCAGAAAAAGTTCTTTCAGCTGAGCAAAAAAGCGGGAAAGGAACAGTATTTGGTTCCGTATCTGATGTCGTCCCATCCGGGCAGTACACTGAAGGATGCCGTGGAGCTTGCGTTATTTTTAAAGAGGGAGCATCTGCGGCCGGAGCAGGTTCAGGATTTTTACCCGACGCCGGGAACAATCTCGACCTGTATGTTCTATACGGGATTAAACCCATATACGCTAAAGGAGGTCTATATTCCGAGAACCGATAAGGAAAAAGCAATGCAGCGTGCTTTGCTGCAATACTTTAATCCCAAAAACAAGGAATTGGTTATAGAAGCCTTGAAAGCGGCGGGGCGCGGCGACTTAATCGGGCAGGGTGAGAAATGCCTGGTTCGTCCGATTGCCGGAACGCAGCGCACGCAAGATACCAAAAGAGAGAAGCAGGGGAAATGGAGCAGCAAAAAAACAGCAAAAAGGCGCTGAAAATCGTACTGGTTCTGCTGGTAGCGTCCGGATTGATTGTTTCCTTCCTTCCTTACGGAGCGGAAGCTTCTTGGCGTAAGGTTTTCACTTTTTTCGGGCTAACCGATTATTCTTCCGCAGCTGATTCCAGCCCCGTGTCGGTTCATGTGCTTGATGTCGGCAAGGCGGACAGTATTCTGGTCGAGTGCGGCGGAAAATTCATGCTGGTAGACGGCGGAACCGCGGACCGCGGCGAGCCTGTGTCCGAGTATCTAAACCGCCGTGGGGTGAAAAAGCTGGAGTATGTGGTAAATACGCACCCGGATGACGACCATATCGGCGGGCTGGGCGAAATTCTACGCCGGTTTCCGGTCGGTCGCTATCTGGCTCCGTCCATACCGAAGGAGTTGGTTTCGGGCAGCGATTCCTACCGTGATGTCCAAAGGGTGTTAGAGCAGAAGCAGCTTCCCGTGACTGCCCCAAAACAGGGAGATTCCTTTTTTCTGGGGGCGGTTAACGTAGAAGTACTTGCTCCCATTCACAGCGGAATCAGTACAAATAATAATTCCATTGTTCTTCGGGTTACTTATGGCGGCACCCATTTTTTGTTAATGGGGGACGCGGAGAAGGAAGAGGAAAACGATCTGCTAGAAGCTGGCGTGGAGCTTTCCGCACAGGTTTTGAAAGTAGGTCACCACGGAAGCGACACCTCAACCACCGAGGTGTTTTTGAAGGCGGTTAAGCCACGGTATGCTGCGATATCTGTAGCGGATGACAGAAACGGTCTTCCGAAGAAGAAGGTGTTGAAAAGGCTGAGGGATGCCGGTGCGGAAATATACCGGACGGATGTTGGCGGAACGCTTATTTTTCTGAGCGATGGTAAAAATATTACTGTTGTCACTGAAAAAGACTAAATATATTTCAAATATCATAGCAAGAGGAGAAAGAGAGAGTATGAAAACGCTTACCATTGACCGTTTTGAAGGTACCTACGCAATTTGCGAGGGCAAAGACGAAAAATTCTTTGCAATTGATGTTTCCGAGCTGCCGAAAGGAGCAAAGGCAGGGGATATTCTTAATGTGGATGATGCCGAAGGGACCCTGAGCATCAACGAAGAAGCCACCGCTCAGAAACGTACGAAAATGAAGAATATGCAGGATAAACTTTTTAGTAAGTAGACAGTTACCCTTTCGTCACAGCCAGTACTCTGTAACATCTAAAAAAAGCGCTGCCGCAGGAATCAACCGCGGCAGCGCTTTTTTACAAATTATCTTCGCAGGGACACCCTTTCCGGGTTTACCTTATGCATATGGACATTCAGAGCAAGACCGAACCCTAAATATAAACAGGCTGAGGACGAACCTCCCGCACTGAAAAACGGCAGTGTAACGCCCATAACCGGCAGAAGGTTCAGGCACATTCCAAGGTTAAACAGTGTCTGCGCGGCGATCATGCCGAAAAACCCGAAGCAAATCGAACTTCCCAGAACATCGCTTGACTTCCGCGCAATCCGAAGCGTTTTCAGAAGAAGAAGAAGAAGAAGAAGCATCAACAGGGTACATCCGACAAAACCAAGCTGCTCGCCCGCGACGGAAAAAATAAAGTCGCTTTGCTGAACAGGGACAAGTCCCTTGTTTACTCTGGGGCTTTTAAACAAGCCTCTGCCCCAAAGCTGCCCGCTGCCGATGGAGGTACGTCCCTGAATCTGCTGCAGACCCTTGTCAAGCGCGTCTGTTTCCGGGTGGCGGAAAATCGTCAAGCGCTCCTTCTGGTAATCCTTTAAAACATATTCAAACGCAAGCGGGAATGCAACCGCCAGTGCCGTAATCACGGCGGTAAAATACCGAAGCTGTACGCCCGCCCCGAACGACATGGCAAGGAACATGCAGAAGAAGATTACCGCCGCTCCGTCGTCTCCCTGAAAGTGTACCAAAATTACCGGGATTGACGCGTGGCAGGCCAAAAGGATAATATGGAGCGGCTTTTTCAATAAGTCCTTGTCCACAAGTTCGGACAGATGCTTGGAAAAGGTAATGATGAAGCCGATTTTCACAAGCTCGCTTGGCTGGAAGGTAGTTCCGGGCAGCTGAATCCACGCCTTGGCGTTAATACCGCCGCTGCTGACAACCGCAATACCGAACAGCTGGGTATATACAATTAGAAACAGGCAGAAGCCGGCCACCAGATACCAGTAGCCAGCCATTTCCCGATAATCGATCAGTGTTAAAACAATGGCTCCCGCGTAGCCCAAAAGAACGGCAACCAGCTGAATGATAAAATAGCTTTTGGATTTATCCGCAGGGGTGGGGACGGTTTTCAGCAGCAAAAGGCTGTAGGCGGATATCGAAAGCATAATCAGCCAATAAAGCTTGTCCGTCTTTTTTAGATAATTCAGAAATGATTTTAATGCTTGCATGGTTTCACCTCACATTTATTATATGATGGATATGCGCAACATGCAAGATGAAAGAAGGAATATTCCCTTAAATAAAAAAGCCGATACATCCGAAAACGCATCGGTATAAAGGCGAAATATAGCGGTCGACTTGAAAAATAACCTTGTGGTTTAGTGCGGATTGAGTATCAATGAATCAGGAGGTTTGGTTGAACTCTACCTCGGCGGTAAACAAATCCGCGTCGGTTTGGATACGGAAAAATCCGCCGCACGCCTCCGTAAAGCTTTTTGCAATCGATAGCCCTAAGCCGCTTCCGCTGTCAGTCCTTGAATGATCCCCCCGGACAAAACGCTCCGTCATATCCAGCTGGGAATTTAATTCAAATTGGGAAATATTTTTAATGGCGGCACGCGCTTTATGATTGCAACTATCAAGAGACACGTAGATGCGGGAACCGTCAAGCGAGTATTGCAGCGCATTTTCAATCAAATTTTGAAATACGCGGTAAAGCCGTTGCCCGTCGGCGTAAATCATAACGGCAAACTCCGGGATATCCGCCTTGAATGTTAGGTCGGAGGCTTCAATCCGCTCCTCCATATCCGCGAGAGTCTGGCGCAGAAGCTTTGCCAGGTCGAGAGATTCCATTTTCAGCTCGATATTGCCGCTGGTCGCTTTGCTTACCTCAAAAATATCCTGTACCATATTTTTCAGTCGGTCGGATTTTTCCGCGAGTACCTGAACATAATCTCTGATATAATCGGGCAGGTCCTCCTCCTGCTTCAGCAGGTCGATGTAACCGATGATCGAGGTAAGCGGGGTTTTGATATCATGTGAAACATTGGTGATCAAGTCTATTTTCATGCGCTCGCTTTTTAAGCGTTCCTCAATTGCCGTATCGATGCCCGATTGAATCTCATTGAGCTCGCCGGCGGCGCGGTTTAAATCCGAATCGTTCGGGAGCAAGAGAACGGCGGAGGTATTTCCGGCTTTGATAAATGATATCTGATCAATCAATAATCCGATTTCATTTACCGTATTGCCAAAATTTTTTGAGTATCGGTAAAGCAGATAGAACATGAGGATAAGGGAACAAATCATCAGGAAGAAACCAGGCAGCCGGTCAAGCCTGTTGCTTGAGAGTATCAGAATAAAAAGTAACAGGATTCCGATTTCAGAGCCAAGAAATGCCCAGAATCGTAAAATCAGCTGTTTCTGAACCGATTTCCCATTTTCCAGTTTTCTGTAATTGGAGAGGAAAAAATGAATACAGTTATTTTTATAGAATTTTGGATTGTATCTTATATCATTAATAATGATATAGTAGCAGAAAATGGAAATGATACCGGCAAATCCCAACTGTACCCAGCTGTCACCCAAAAAGCTGTCCCTAGAAAAGGTAACCAGTCCGTGGAAAAGCTGATAATCAGTAGCGGCAACGCATAACAGGCAAAAAGCTTTGAACTCAAACCAAAAATAGCTGCTGAACCGTGCCAGTGCGAAATCTGCCTGTTTTTTATCCTTCCGAAGGAAAAAATAAAGTAAAAAAAACAGGATCCCTGCTGCACCAATAAAACAGAATCGATATAGCACCGTTCTTAATTCACTTTGGTACTCAATAACGCCGTAGAGACTGCCGGAGTCTTCGTTTCCGCCATATGCCTTTGTAGGCTGAATTTTTGCCAGTATATTAATTTTATAATCGCTCGTGTCCCGGTCGGTAAATTGCACATTAGTATATCCGGGTAAATACCACATTCCCTGATTGGGGTTATAAATCCTGTTTTTTCCATAGACATCGATTTTTGTGTTGTCTTTGGTAATGGATACGTTTTTTCCGTCAAAGCTAAGCAGAAAATTATATCCGTTTGGTGGGAATGGGTCGTTGCTTAAATCAGAGTATCCATAATCGGAATAAGCCAGTTCATGTGCCCGAAATACCTGGATCAGCATATTTTTGCCCGGGTCATCGTTGCTTATGCGATAGTCGTCCTCTTCTCTGCCAAAATAATTTAATATAACTTCCAATTGGGCACTCATAGCTCTCTTAAATCGGTAGGTATCCTGATAATTCTTTGCAAATGCGTCGTTCAGATATTGCCCGGCTCTAACGGGATTAAACGCGGCCGATATCCCGGGAACGGCAAGACTGCACATTGCGGTAAGACTGAGTAAAAAGCTTAAAAAACCGATCGCTATTTTAGGATTTTTCCATTTTGTAACCAATGCCCCACACCACCTTTAAGTATTCGGGTTCCTTTGGGTTAAGCTCGATTTTTTCCCGTATCCGGCGGATATGTACCATCACGGTGTTTTCGGCGGAAAAGGCCGGCTCATTCCAAACCCGCCGGTAGATTTCCTCCGCCGGAAAAATCCTGCCGAGATTTCGCATCATCAAATCAATGATTTTGGTTTCCGTCGGGGTAAGTTTTACCGGTTCGCCGTCGGCTTTTAAAACCAGTTCGTCAGGGTTGTAAGAAAGACGTCCGTTTGCGATGATGTTTTTTCCGGGCTGAAAGTTAATGTCTCCAAGGCTTGTATACCGTCGCAGATGAGAGCGTACGCGCGCCGCCAGCTCCATTGAGTTGAACGGCTTCGTTACATAATCGTCCGCACCCATGGAAAGCCCGATGATTTTATCGGAATTTTCACTTTTAGCCGAAAGTACGATAATCGGAATGTTCTGTTTTTCCCGGATTTTCATTACAGCGGAAAGACCATCCAGCTTCGGCATCATCACGTCGATTATAATCAGCTGCACGGAATAAGCCATCGTCATTTCAAGTGCCTGAATTCCGTCATAGGCGCAAAGCACTTTATAGCCTTCCTTTTCCAAAAGGAGCGCGATGGCCCGCACAATTTCATGGTCGTCATCCACGACTAATACCGTATTCTGTTCCATTTGCTTTCCCTCCCAAAGGTCCTGTATATAAAATAAAGAATAATTCTTACAAAAAGCGTGGTGTGATTCTTACAATTTTCTTAAGAATCGGTTGTTTGAAGATTAATTCCATTATATCATATTATAATCTCTTTATTTCGACCAATTTCGGATTAAAACCAGAAATAAGAAATACTTTTTCCCAGACATTCATTTTTGCGCGCGAATATGATATAATTTTAGCATATTTTTGTGTAAGGAGAATACATGAATGCTGACGGATATTGAAATAGCGCAGCAAGCCACACTTGTTCCGATTGCTCAAATTGCTTCCGGACTCGGAATCAAAGAGGAAGAGCTTGAGCCGTATGGCCGCTATAAAGCAAACCTGCACGACTCTCTTTATAAAAGACTGGCATCAAAAAAGGACGGAAAGCTGATACTGGTTACCGCGATTAACCCTACTCCGGCGGGTGAAGGCAAAACGACAACTACTGCGGGTCTTGGAGAGGCGATGAAGAAAATCGGCAAAAACGCTGTTATTGCGCTGCGGGAGCCGAGCTTAGGTCCCGTATTCGGAATCAAGGGAGGCGCTGCGGGAGGCGGATACGCGCAGGTAGTCCCGATGGAGGATATCAATCTGCATTTTACCGGGGATTTTCACGCGATAACCTCCGCGAACAACCTGCTTTGCGCGCTGCTGGATAATCACATCCAGCAGGGAAACGCCCTACGAATTGACCAGCGCAGAATTTTAGTGAAACGCTGTCTGGATATGAACGACCGCGCGCTGCGCGATATTGTGGTCGGCTTGGGCGGAAAGGTAAACGGAATTCCGCGTGAAGACAGCTTCTGCATTACGGTTGCCACGGAAATTATGGCAATCTTCTGTCTCGCCTCCGATCTGGAGGACCTGAAGCAAAGGCTCGGCAGGATTTTAATCGCCTATACGCTTACGGGCGAACCGGTCTACGCCAAAGACTTAAAGGCGCAGGGCGCTATGACCGCTTTATTGAAGGACGCTATTAACCCGAACCTGGTACAAACGCTTGAGGGTACGCCGGTTGTCATGCATGGCGGACCGTTTGCCAATATCGCGCACGGCTGCAATTCTGTAAGGGCGACCCGCCTTGCGCTTAAGCTGGCGGATTACTGCGTTACTGAGGCGGGCTTTGGCTCCGATCTGGGCGCGGAAAAGTTTATGGATATCAAATGCCGTCTGGCAGGGTTAAAGCCAAGCGCGATTGTTCTTGTCGCTACTGCCCGCGCGCTTAAATATAACGGAGGGATTCCCAAGGATCAGACTGCCGGGGAGAATCTTGACGCTCTGAAAAAGGGAATTGTAAATCTGGGGGCGCATATCTCCAATATGAAGAAATACGGTGTGCCGGTGGTGGTTGCCATTAACCGGTTCAGCAGCGACACGCAGGAGGAATTGCGTTTTATTGAAGATTACTGCCGTGAGAACGGCGCTGATTTTGCCTTATCCGAGGTCTTTGCAAAAGGCGGTGAGGGCGGCGTCGATTTGGCGAAAAAGGTATGTGAAGCGGCGGAGAAGCCTTCTGAGTTTCATCCGATTTATGACACAGAATGCTCCATTAAAAATAAAATTGAGCGCATCGCGATGGAAATCTATGGCGCGGACGGGGTATCCTATACAGGGCAGGCGGAAAAATCAATCCGCGAAATCGAGCAGATCGGCAGAGACAGGCTTCCTGTCTGCATCGCGAAAACGCAGTATTCGCTTTCCGATAACGCGGCGCTTCTGGGCAGACCGAGCGGCTTTAAAATTACAATACGCGACCTTCGCCTCTCAAACGGCGCAGGCTTTGTCGTGGCTTACGCAGGGGATATTATGACCATGCCCGGTCTGCCCAGAGTACCGAGCGCGGAAAAAATTGATGTGGACGCGGACGGGAAAATAACCGGATTATTTTAATGGGATCGTCAGGTGACTTTATGCAGCAAATAACCACAACCTCCCCGGAGGAAACCGAAAAGCTCGGCGAACGGATTGCAGAAAAACTGAACGGGGGCGAGGTAATCGCCCTTTTCGGCGGTATGGGTATGGGCAAAACCGCCTTTACCCGCGGGCTTTCCCGCGGGCTGGGCATTCCGAACGGCGTTTCCAGCCCTACCTTCGCGCTTGTGCATGAATATCACGGGAGACTCCCTGTGTATCATTTTGACATGTTTCGTGTAAACGGGTGGGAGGACTTGTATTCCACCGGATTCTTCGATTATCTGGAAAGCGGAGGAGTTTTGGTCATTGAATGGAGCGAGAACATCGAAGCCGCTTTGCCGGAAGATTCTATCCGTATTGAAATCCGGCAGGGGGCGCAAGAAAACGAACGCGTTTTCTCCATTAGCGGAATCAACGTATAGAAATACTAATTCTTACACGCTATAAAAAGTGGGTGCGTGCTTTCTGCATGGACCTGAAAGGCATGATTAATCAATGAGAATACTGGCAATCGATTCGTCGGCAACCGCCGCGTCCGCCGCGCTGGTGGAGGATGGCAAGGTACTTGGCGAATTCTATATCAATACCCGGCTGACACACAGTCAAACGCTGATGCCTATGATTGAGAACGTCTTACGCTGCACGCAAACCAGTTTAAAAGATGTAAATTTGTTCGCGGTTTCCGCCGGTCCCGGTTCTTTTACGGGAATCCGCATCGGCGTGGCGAGCGTCAAGGGGCTTGCCATGGCGGAAAACAAGCCGTGTGTCGGAGTATCTACGCTTGAGGCGATGGCCTATAATCTGGAAATCGCACAAGGCACGGTTTGCGCCGTGATGGATGCGCGCTGTCAGCAGGTTTATAACGCAATATTTCAAGTGGAAAATTTCAAATTGGAACGACTGACTCCGGATCGCGCTCTATCGATAGAATCCCTGGCAGAGGCGTGCAAAAAATATAAAAAACCATTGTATTTTGTTGGAGACGGGGCAAAATTATGTTATAATAGTCAATGGTTTAAAGATCATGATGTTGTTTTACCACCCGAGCCGCTGGTTTATCAGCGTGCGTGCGGAGTAGCCAAATCGGCGCAGAAAGCATATGATTGTGGGGATATCGTTACCCCCGCCGCTTTAATGCCGGTTTATCTGCGCCCGCCCCAAGCGGAACGGGAATTGAAAAATCGTTTAAAAGGAGAAAAAGAATGATTGCGTTAGGCTGCGACCCCGGCGGATTTTTATTGAAAGAGGCAATCAAGAAATATTTGGAAGCCGAGAAGATCGAATATAAGGATTTTGGATCCTTTGATGAGAAATCGATTGATTATGCACCGATTGCCGCAAAGGTTGCCCACAGTGTGATGAACGGTGAAGCCGAAAAGGGAATTCTGTGCTGCGGTACCGGTATTGGAATGAGCATTGCCGCAAATAAAGTAGAGGGAATTCGCGCTTCTGTATGTGACAACGAATTCTGTACCGAAATGACGCGGCGTCACAACAATTCCAATATTCTGTGTCTGGGCGGCAGGGTAATTAATGAAGAAAAGGCAGTTGTGCTGGCGAAGCTATATCTGGAAACCCCATATGAAGGCGGGCGCCATCAAAACCGCCTGGATGAGATTGCTGCAATTGAACGCGGTGAACTCTGAACCGACTCCTCAAAATCATGGATGAAATTAAATAAAATAAATGGAGGATGTCAAATGGATCATCAAGTATTTGTCATGGACCACCCGCTCATTCAGCACAAGCTCACTTTTTTGCGTGACATCAATACAGGCTCGAAAGAATTCCGTGAGCTTGTCAGTGAAATTGCGATGCTGATGTGTTACGAAGCAACCCGTGACCTGCCGCTGGAGGAAGCAACGATTGAAACTCCGATGGGAGAGGCGAAAACGAAGGTCATTTCCGGAAGAAAGCTTGCGTTTGTTCCGATTTTAAGGGCAGGACTCGGCATGGTGGACGGTGT
>JAEZWL010000010.1 GCA_023420245.1 Bacillota bacterium
TACGCAGGGTCAGCTCGTAGCCCCGTAAATGAATTTCTATCGGGTCGCCCATAGGAGCAACCTTGCGAACCATAATCTCTGTACGCGGGGTCAGGCCCATATCGAGCAGCCTGCGCCGCAGCGCCCCTTCTCCGTTTACCGCAAGGATTTTGGAGCTTTGACCGATCTTCAATTCATTCAGCGTCATATATCAGCCTCTTCTTCACAAGTATTATGTTAGCTGTTGCTAACTTTACTTTTATTGTATGTTTTCACACCGGGTTTGTCAATGACAAATCAGACGTTTCGCCATACATTATCACCTTGTATTTATCAAAAATGACAAAGGATCCGCTGCGCTTCCTCCGCCGAATAATGATCGCTCTCCCTCCCGAATTTTTTCTGTGCCTTTCGTTTATTCCGGCAGAATATTCGACAGCAAAAAAGAGCTGTCTCCAAACAGCTCTTTTCCAAAAAAATCATTCTGACCGTAGAGTTGAAGCTTTAGAAATCAATGGAACGCAGCACCTTTTTAATCGCGTCCGCCGAGGCGAGGAGCTTTTGCTGTTCCTCTTCGTTCAAGGGGATGTCCAGAACCTTTTGGACGCCCCTGCTTCCCACAATCGTCGGAACACCCATGCAGATATCACTCAGACCGTAATGTCCCTCAATCAAACTGGAAATCGGCAGAACCGAATGCTCGTCGCGCAGAATACATTCCGCGATACGGCGAACCGCCATCGCGATTCCGTAGTAGGTTGCGCCCTTGCGCTCGATAATATGATACGCGCTGTCCCGCACGCCTTCATAGAGCCGCTGCATCGTCTCCATGTGCTTGAATTCACCGCACTGCTCGCAGAAATGGTTCAGCTCGATGCCGGAAACGTTCGCGCTGCTCCAGACCGCCAGCTCGCTGTCGCCGTGCTCCCCGATAATAAACGCGTGAACACTCCGGCTGTCCACATCCAGGTGCCTGCTGAGCAGGTATTTCAGCCTTGCGGTATCAAGAACCGTTCCCGAACCGATGACCCGGTTGGAGGGAAAACCGGAAAGCTTGAGGGCAGCGTAGGTCAGAATATCCACCGGATTGGAAACGATAAGCAAGATGCCTTCGCAGGCTCTTTTCTGAATCTCGGGGATGATTTTTTTAAGAATCGCGACGTTCTTGTGTACCAAATCCAGACGCGTTTCCTCCGGCTTCTGGTTCGCGCCCGCGGTAACGATAATCAGACCGCAGTCCGCAATATCATCGTAGCTTCCCGCGTAAATTTCCATCGGACGCGCGAACGGCATCCCGTGGCTCAAGTCCATCGCCTCGCCCTCAGCCTTTGCCTGATTCGCGTCAATCAGCACCAACTCTGAAAACAGCCCGCTTTCCACAAGGCTGAACGCGGAGCTGGCACCGACAAGACCGCAGCCGATCATTGCGCATTTTCTGATATTCACCATTCCTGTCACCATCTTTCCCTTTATTTTTTCTCAATACCGTTAACGGTCAGATTACAAAATTACCGTCCCGGAACAAATCAACGCTTTTGCCGTCCTGTGTGGTTCCCAAGATATTCATATCCGCGCTGCCGAACATAAAATCGCAGTGAATTTTCGAGTGGTTGGAGCCGATTTTGTCCAGCTCCTCCCGTTTCATTTCGGAACCGTTTTTTACCGTATCGGGGTAGGATTCGCCAAGCGCCAGATGACAGGAGGCATTCTCATCAAACAGCGTATTCAGAAACAAAATCCCCAATTTTGAAATCGGAGAATCATAGGGGATCAGCGCCACCTCGCCAAGATAACGGCTGCCCTCGTCGAAGTCCAGCAGGTTCTTCAGGCTTTCCTGCCCCCGCTCCGCGTGATAATCGACAACCTTGCCCTCTTTGAAATCGAGCCAAAAGCCTTCGATCATTTTCCCCTGGTACACCAGCGGCTTGGTGGCGAACACTCTACCGTTGACGCCGGGTTTAAACGGCATGGTGAACGCTTCCTCGGTAGGCATATTGGGGTTGAAAACCGCCCCGTTCTTTGCTTTGTCGCAGCCGCCCGCCCAAATATGATTCGGGACAAGCTCCAGATTCAAATCCGTACCCATAGAATTCGTAAAATGCAGGGATTTAAAATTATATTGATTGAGAAGCTCGCAGTGATGCGCCAAATCCTGATTATGCTTCTGCCACTCTGCTACCGGGTCATTGTCCTCCGTGATCCGGACACTCGAGCAGACCGCTTTCCACAGCTCCTCCAGCGCCTTTTCCGCATCAAGCTTAGGGAACACCTTCTTCGCCCAGCTGACCGTAGGAATCGCCACAATTGACCATTGACCGTGATTGCTCAGCGTGTAGTACTCAAACGGTTCAAAGGCGGTTTCCCTCGCCATTCTCGCCGCCTGCAGCTTATCGCCGTCGATATCCGCAAGCAAGCCGGGGGTTGCGGATTCAACGTATAAAAAGCAGCATTTCTGATCGATATTATTCCGCTTCTGTTCCACCTTCCAGGGGGCAATATGGGTGAGCGTTTCGGTGCTCTCATGCTGATATGCCATTTTGGTCACCAGCTCGTCGTTCCAGTTCACCTGAACCTCGCCCGCGCCCGCCTGATACGCTTCTTCGACGCACAGCCGGACAAAATAAGCACAATCCACCGAAGCGGAAATCACGAGCAGCTGAGCCCTTTGCACATTGACGCCGACTTGAACCGCAAGTCGGGCATATTTTCTTAATATGTTTTCTGAAATCATTTTCTTCCCTCAATTCTTTCTATGAAGCATAGGATTAATTTGCATCGTTCTCGCTGTAATTATACTTCCTTAGGTATTCACTCATTCCAGCCCTGTTTTTGCAGGGCTTTCGCCAGTGCGCCGAGCTTCGCCCTGCGCTCCCTAAAATCCGGCAGAACGCCTTGCACCAGCCGCCAAAAATTCGCGGAATGGTTATGCTCCACCGTATGCGCCAGCTCATGAACGACCACGTAATCAACCAGTGCCGGTTCGGCGAGAATGAGCTTCCACGAAAAATTCAGCTTGTTTTTCCCGGAGCAGGAGCCCCAGTAGGTATTGGCTTTGCCTATTCGCACCCCCGAGTGCGTCCATCCCGTCAGACCGGAAAAACAGGATACCCGAGCGGGCAAATCTCCTTCGGCAAGAGATTGGTAAAGCCGAATAAGCTCTTTCTTCCGGTTCTCCGGAGAATCCGAGCAAAGAACGAAATGAACTCCGTCAAACGCGGTCCGGTCACCGAACAGTACCGGGTATTCTCTGCCCAGCAGGGGCAGAGCGGAGCCCTCCGTAAGCTCTAATTCCCTGTGTTCTTCCTCCGCAAGCGCCGCCATCTGAGCGGACTTCTCCCGAATCCAGCCCTGCCTGCTTTGCACAAAGGCTTCAATTGTTGTGTTCGTCATTTTCAGCGGCGCTCGTATCACCACAGCACCGCCTCTTTGGACACAAATTGCCAACGTCTTTCGCCGGGAACGGATGAGCTGATATTCCATTTTACTTCCTCTTGCTCTTCATGGAGCGGATTACGGTTTTTGTCGCGTCATCCACGCGGTAGGATTCCACGATTTTCTGCAGCGTTTTATGGTAGGTCCAGTCATCCAGACCGGGCGTTTTCAGATAACGCATTGTTTTTTCCGGATACTTGACAAAACAAACAGATAACGCCCACGCAACCGCCATTTTCACATAGTACCCGTCATGACGGATGGCGTAATATATCTCCAATACCTCGTCGATGTACTCGTCAGTCAGGAAAAAATCCATGAGCATAACGACCGCAAAACGAAGATCAAATTCTTTCGTACTGATTAAATAACCCTTTAAAAAGGAATAAACCTTCTCCCTGTTTTTCTGCGTGAATTTAAAACTGGAACAGCAAATGTCACACACAGCCCAGTTATCGATCTTGGGCACAAACCCGGCAAGCCGCTCCAACGCCTCGGTGACCTCCATCTTCGCGTAGCCGATGACCAGCCCCTGCAGCATAATTTCCTCCATGCTGTCGTCCCTTGCTTCGGAAAGATAGGCGCGCCAGTCTCCTTTGGCAAGCTGTTTTGCCAAATTACGCAGCTTTGGCACGCGAACGCCGAGAATATTTGTGGCTCCGGGAATTAATTTGTTCTGCATTCTTAAATAAGGCTCGTCCGCCAGCGATTGAATATAGCAGGCAAGCGTCTGAACGTCTGAATATTGAAAGCTGTTCTCCATTTTATCCCCCCGTAATTTTGGATTATTCCGGTAAAAACAGTATAGCCTCAATCCCTCAAAAACACAACAGCCGCCCGCAAAAAGCTGGCGGCTGTTGTGTTTGCGGCTGCGCGGCATTATCCGCAGCCTGTATTATGATTTTTGGCGTATCATACTTTTGCTGCCAAGATAGGTGGCGATAAAATACCCGCCGTAAATCAGAAGGAAAATTGCCGCGGTAAACAGAGAGCTGCTCGCGGTATTCAAATGACCGATCATTGATATGGCGTTATTCGCCACCCGAACACCCACAACGGAGTGAATGACGGCAAGAGACAGCGGCAGAAAAAAGTAGATTCCGATTTGCTCAAACAGCGCGCGGTTAATCATTTTTTCCTCAGTTCCGAGCTTTCTTAGGAGCCCGTAACGCTCCACGTTGTCCGACGCCTCGGAAAGCTGCTGAAGGGCAAGCACGGCGGCACTGGTAATCAAAAATACAATGCCGATATAAATTCCCATAAACGATACGATCGTTCCCAGACCCAGACTCTGCTCGTAAATGTGCGTTTTATCCATCGCCATATCATAAGGGCAAATCACGGTCTTTTTCCGAATCGCCTCCCTACTGTAGACACTCTCCAGCTTCTGCAGGAATTCCTGCTCATCGATTCCGCTTTTGTAATTCATATTCAGGATACGCATACTCCACCGAAAGCCGCTGACCGCTTCATCCGGAACGACCAGCGTACCGGAATCCATGCCTGCCATTGAGGTAAGAAGGCTCGTCTGTGTCACGGTCTTTTGGGCACTGTGCAGTACCATTCCGTTTATTGTAATTTTATCGTTGCTTTTCAAAAACTGATTTAAGGGATCAATCATCTGTTCAAAATTGCAGTTCACGAGAAACTGGTCGTTCCGGAGCGTAACTTCCGGCTTTCCCATCATTTTCAGCGCTTTGTTATATTCGCTCAGTGAAAGAGCATTCACTGGAGCCTGCATAAACTTTTCCGAGGATTCGTCTCCCAAAACCTGTTTCAGCGCGGCGACATTCAGATGAAGATCTCCATACTTTACATCGGAAATATAAATATTAAGCTGCGCATATTCCTTTGCGTATCGGTCCAGGTCGATTTTATCGCTCTTCATCTTTTTTTCGATATCGGTAACCTTGTTTTCTTGACTCTCCTCATAGCTATAGGTAAACGAAACATCAAAGGGGGTCGATCGCTTCACGTTTTCGGTTAATACGTTTGCAATTCCCATCCCCGTGGAGACGGTTCCGATCGTAATAAGAAGCATAATGCAGATGACGGACATGGACACAAATGCCGTGTTGATTCTGCTGTTGATCTGACGCAGGATAAACATATTCAGATTTCTGAAATACATCCGCTTGCTTGTTTTTACCACGCGGAGCAAAAAGCCGGAAAGGGACAGGAAAAACAGCAGTGTACCAATGCAGCCTAAAACGATGGACGCGGTAAACATGTTATTTAACATGAACATGCCGTTCTTGATAATAAAATAATAAGCCAGACTGAGACAAACCACGGATACGATAAACAAGACAACCGATACCCACAGCCTTTTGATTTTGAGGCTTTCATTCTTCTTCCCCGCTGTAAGGAGGTCGATCAGCTTTAGCTTGGAGATGGATACGGTGTTGAAAATCATAACAATCAAAAAAATAATACCAAAGTAGAGCAGCGTCTTATAAAACGCGTTCACCGAAAAAATAAAGTGGAAGGCCTTTAAATTTGCCTGAAACATCTTTGCAGTGATAACACTGAGCCCCTGAGAGGCAAAAACGCCGATAATCAACCCCACAGCCAAGGCAAAGACGCCGATAAGGAGGGTTTCTAAAATCACAATCCGGGAGATTTTTCGTTTTTCCATCCCGAGCGTCATATAGATACCGAGTTCCTTTTTCCTTCTCCGAATCAAAAAGCCGTTAGCGTAAACAATTAAAAAGCCAAGAATGACGGAAATGAAAACAGAGATATAAGCAATCGCTTCCGTCAGCATTTTCATGCTATCCGTTTTTGTTTTGCTCAGAACCATCATGGCAGCCTGAGAATCAATAGAATTAAACATATAGAAAAGACAAACGCCGAAGGTGAGAGTCAAAAAATAAACCGTAAAATCCCGAATGCTTTTTGTAACATTTTTCAAGGCAAGCTTATAAAACATTGGAATTGTCACCTCCGAGCAACGTAACGACTTCAATGATTTTACCAAAGAACTGCCTGCGGGTATCGTTGCCGCGAATCAGCTCGTCGAATATTTTGCCGTCCTTGATGAACAGAATGCGGCGGCAGTAGCTTGCGGTAAACGCGTCGTGCGTTACCATCAGGATTGTGGCTTCCAGATTTCGGTTTAAATTCTCAAAGCTTTCCAGAAGCATACGGGACGATTTGGAATCCAGCGCGCCGGTCGGCTCATCCGCCAGAATCAACGCCGGATTGGTGATAATCGCGCGGGCGGAGGCGACGCGCTGCTTCTGACCGCCGGACATCTGATACGGATATTTTTCCAGAACATCCTCAATTTCCAGCTCCTTTGCCACCTGACGTACCCGCACGTCAATTTCGTTGGCGGGTGTTTTTATGATGGTGAGCGCCAGCGCAATGTTTTCGTAGGCCGTGAGGGTATCCAGCAGATTAAAATCCTGAAAAATGAACCCGAGCTGCTCCCGGCGGAACTTCGAAAGACCCTTGGAATTGAGCCTGGTGATATCCATGCCATCGATATGGATATGGCCCGCCGTAGCGGTATCAATGGTGGAGATGCAGTTCAGCAGCGTAGTTTTACCGCTGCCGGAAGCGCCCATAATGCCGACGAATTCACCCTTTCCGACTTCAAAGCTGATATCATCGACCGCCTTGGTGACATTTCCTTTATTCCCGTAGTATTTTTCAATATGTTCAACGGTAAGAATATTCTGCATATAATTAACTCCTTTTTCTTTTGTGCTTTTAGTATAATACCGTGCAGAGGATTCTACCATTGCTTTTGCTTACAGTATCCTTACAGTTTTGTAAGGTCAAAATTTCGGAAATATAGTCGGCTATGCCATATTAAAACATTCAGATTCCGGTTAAGCGAACATATTACTCTTGGGGAATACAATCGCAACCATCGTTCCGGAGCCCTCCGTGGAGGCAATGGAAATACCGAGGTTCAGCTTGGAACAGAGCTTTTTGCACAGGTAAAGACCGATCCCTGTGGATTTTGCCTTTTTTCTGCCGTTGGCTCCGGTAAAGCCCTTTTCAAAAACACGCGGCAGGTCCTTCTGTTCAATTCCAATTCCGTTATCTGAA
>JAEZWL010000175.1 GCA_023420245.1 Bacillota bacterium
TGCCGCAGCCACATACACCATTTATATGTTTAATTGGATTATAAGATATTTGGATATTAATGTCAAGTAGATATTGGATATTATTTTCTATAAAATATAGACAAACCGTTTAATTTTTCCAGTTTACTATCCATATTTTTCATATGTTATAGTATATACCTGTTATTGAGGCGTTTGCAGAAAAATCCATATGAAATTGCTGGAGGTATTTCCAATTTACTGGATTTCTATCGACCGATGTTAATTGATGCTTGCGGGCCGGTCATCGCAAAGGCAGGAGCGCTCACCGCTCGAGGATACCACATAAATCGCGCAGGGGGCGGGACCAGTACGGCTTCGGCAGTATGGACATTTCACGGTAATCCCCGCGCCGCTCGGAAGCTCGTAGCAGCAGGTCACCCGGTTGCAGGAGCAGCCGCTGCTCTGATACCAGGAGCAGGCCGCACAGTTCGTACAATGCTTGACGGCCGGCAAATCCACATACTCCGAAGCAACCATGCCGCCCTGCCGGTAATCCCCGTTGCTGATCAGGATATGGGACGCGCCAATCTCCGCGAATAAATGGCTCCACGAGCTGGCGGTGCCGTGGTGAGGTGCTTTTATGATGTAATAATTGTCGTATAACCGACTGGCTATCGCGTCCAGACTGTCCGGCGTGGCGTCGCCCGTCATCAGGATATCATTCAGGCTCGCTTCCCTGGTACGGCGGTTCTGAAAAATTATGCCGGCCGCGTTAAGCTGATCGGAATATGCCGTACTGGTCGTCTGTCGGCTCAGAATCTCCGCGATATCCTGCGCGGCAGGCAGCAGCAGCAGTTGGGGAACGAGGTCGTCAATACGACCCAGAACGGCACAAATCCGGTCAATATTCTCCTGCTTCAACGGTGCCGTTTCACAGCAGGCGAGATACACCCCGCAGAACTGTTCCTTCAGGCGCATAAATTCTCTCGCACATTCCGGAAGAAACGGGGAGGAAAGGCAGATATTCATTTCCTCAACTGCATCCGCGAATAAATCAGAAAAGGGGAAATCCGCAACGGCAGGCCACAGAACATCATAGGTCACGCCGTCAAACAGGAAGCTGTCGCCCGCCTTTAGCGCATAAATCCGTTCTGCCTCTGTTTTTCTCGATATCTGCTCAAACAACCTAAGGGAGCTGACATTTCCCTGTGAAAAACCGCTCTGCCGGTTTAAGAAAACATAAACGAACAGAGCGAATTCCAAAAGCAGCGGCCTGCCGCGTTTGTCGCACGGAGACGCCGGTAAAAATATTCGGTTAAAATAGTTCGGGTTAGCCTCCAAAAGCTGACGGAAGCCGCAAAGATGATCGCGGTGGTAGTGGGTAAGCAAAAAGCTGCGCGCGCTGCAGCCGGAATATCGGCTGACGATTGACGGGTCCACATAAGAAGAAAACGCGAGGTCACCCTCCCGTATTTTCTGGTTGATACTGCCGCAGTCCACCATGAAAATTTCGCGATGCGCTCCGCCCATCACGATGCATTCCCCGTATTCCACGTTATGTAATTCGAGCCACTGCATGCATGCTGCCCTCCAAAGGAATATTCTTACATTATATAATGGGGTTCCCGCCCGATTCAATATGCTGATAACCGGAATAATAACGGTCTTCACGGAACTCGCCGGTATATACAATTCTTCCGTTTCTATATTCCGTACCGTGCCCGTGGCGCTTGCCGTCCTTCCACTCGCCGGTGTAGACCAGGTTACCGTCCACATCAAAGGCTGTGCCGATTCCCGTAGGAATATTATCCTTCCATTTTCCTACGAAAATAGAACCGTCCTTTGAGCTGAAGGAAACACCCACACCGTCGCGGCGGTTTTCCTTCCAGCCGCCCACATAGCAGATTTTACCCGATTTATAATAGTAGGTGCCGAAACCATCCCGCTTGTCGTTATGATAGTTCCCCTCGTAGGCTGTGCAGCCGTTTTTCATCTGTGTGCGGCCGCGCCCTTCCCGAAGACCGTCGATTACTTTGCCGAAATAGAGATAGCTTTCCTCCGCGCTGATCACAATCCGTTTTGCCGCGCGCTCCACATGCGGCGCAATCATTTCGCTGATCTGCGTACCGCTTTCCAGTCCCTTTGCTGCCACCGTATATTTTGCGGGCTTTGGCTCCGTTTTCTCCGTACAAAATATCTCGCGGTCGAGCGAGTAAGCCGTGCCTGTCGTTTCTTTTGATACTTCCTCACACGGTTCCGGTATTTCCCCGGTCTTGTCCAACGGCGGCTCAGGATTCTGCTCCGCCGCAGCCGACCCATCATTCTCAATATATTCAAAATGTACCGGAACTTCCTCTTCCTTAGACCATTCCGGCTGAACACTCTGATTCCCCAGTTTCAGATCGGCTTCCGCCGCCTCGCGGCTTTTTTTCTCTTCCGGAAGGCAGTAGTAGAAGCTGCCGGAGCTGGTTTCACACATAACCGGCGGCTCCCCTGTCAGCGTGTTGATGAAGCTTTGCTCCGCGGTTCCTTCCCCGCACGGGCAGGGCTCCAGCTCTTCCTTTCGGTAAGTCTGCTTTTCCGGGCAAAGCTGCAACAAAATAAGCCCGCTCCCCTGCTTCGGTTCCAGCAGCGCCGCCGGCTTTGTAATATCCCCCGCGTAGTAAGCGGTTTGCAGCCAGTGATGATTTTTATCGAAATCCGCCTTGCTGACAACCGCGCCCTCCGCATTCCGGGTCAGTATGTAGTATCCGCCTTTACGGCGGTATGACTTCTGCAACACGGTTTTCCCGCTGGTCCGCAGCCAGGAAAAGACGCCGCGGCTGATTTTATATACGGTCAATATCTCCGTTCCATCCGCAACGCTCCGAACCTTGCCCGACTTGCTTTTAAAACCGGTAAGAAAATCTTTTCGTACCTGCGAGAGTAACGTATCGTTCCGGGCGCTGCCATCATATGGTTTGTAGCGAACGGCATACACCGATAAACCGGATTCGTTCTGCTGAATGATAATCGCACCCCCTCATGGAAATTCTTTACATTATAGATACATAATTATTATATCCGATGGCATATCGGCAGCGCAAGGCATTTTCCGTCATTTTTTAGCAAGCTTTGCCTGCCGGTCCGCATACTTCGTTTCATAAATATTGCAGAAATAACCGGAACCTGCCATTGCCCAATCGTAAAAGACGATGTGGCGGGAATGGGACGTACCGCTGCACTTTGCGTTATCTTCCATTCCCGGAGCGGTGCTGCTTGTAATCGGAGCGAACAGCTTTACGCGCAGGCCCCACTTTTTCTGGGCTTGCGCGTCCAGAAGAAATTCATGGTCCATAAGCTTGCAGGGGTAACGAAGCGTGTAACTGAAATTGCATGATATATTAGGAATAAACGGTGCCGTACTGCTGTATTCGTAAGAAATATTGAAGGACTCGCCGGGTTTTTGCGGATATAGATTGAATGAAAACAGCAGCTCCGTACTCATCAGACCGCTCACTTCATCCATTTGTTTCATTGCCACGACGAATTGTTCCGGCGACCGGTACTGGTTATGCTCGTGTAAATTGATATATTTTACAAGAGGATTGTTGTTAACCGTACACTTCAGGTTTTCAAACGCACGCCGAACAATCTCTTCCGGCGATAACTGTTCATAATGGTGGAAGGTTTGGCTTAACGTAAACCTAAGCTGGCACAACCGGGGCGCAACAATGATTTCCTGCACACTGATGTTCCGTCGGATTGTGCTGTCGTCGTCAGATATGGAAAGTACCTCTCTGCGCTTTACCGATTTATAGAAGGGATGACCCTCCTGACCGGCAACATACTCCTGGAGCATTTTAATAAACGAAAGGTCGCTATAGGGCTTTTTGTATAAACGGCGCAGATTTTCAGTATAGATCACATTTAAAAGCTGTAAAATTTTTTCATCGTCAAGGACGTTCTGATTTACGGCGTTGCAAATTCTTTCAAAAACAACATCTGCTTTTTCGTTTTTATGAAATTCCTGCCAATTATTGCATTCGCGCTCCGAGTTTTCATACGCTTCCCCGTAGCAGCGCGAAATCAGCTCCGGAATCATACTGCTGTAAAATTTCAATAAATGTTCTTCATCCGCCGGGTCTGCGTTTACAAATAGCGCAACGAACGCGCCTAACGACTCTGAAAACAGATATTTATCAATCAGCAGCCTGGCATACTCCAAAAAACGGTCAACCGTAACGCGGGTCGGCTTAAACTCCCCTGTAATTCCGGAGGCAAAGCGGGATGCCATCTGGTCTGGTTTTATATTCTCCGGCATCTTGCGAATTCTGCCGTGCCGCAGCTTTGAAACAGTGGATTCGGAAACCATAAGAATGTTTGCCATATGCTTATACTTTATCGCAAGCGGCTCGGCTGCAATCGAAGCCAAAAACACATTGAACGAGAATGTGATTTTCGCATTTTTTGCATTCATTCTTTTTCCTCCTTTTAAACGGCAAACCGTTAAAATACGACACGAAACATTAGTATATATCGGTTGTGGAGGAAAAAAATGAATGGTTTCTATGTAAAATCCTGATATTTATGAGAATTTATGCCAACAAAATTAATTAATATGCGAAAGCTACAGATTTATCATTGTTTGATATGGTGCTGACCGTTCCCGACGGGGCATTGTTCATCACGATTCCTCCGTGAAGCGTATAGGTTGTATCCTCAAATGCGATCACATAGTCCAGATTATTTCCGTTTAAAGAAAATTGAATTTGATTGATTCCGTCTATCGTTGTTAGGGTTTTTACGGACGAGGCGCTTTCACGGTTCTGAATTTTCAAAACATGGTTTGAAATGGAGAAAACGATGCATTTATCGCTGCCCGTACCGTCGCCGATGCTTTTGGTAACGGAGGCATACCTCTGCAAATAGCTTTCCACCAGCAACCCTTTTTGCTGATTGGACGCGCCCGCCGTTCCGGTCTGAAAGGTATGCGCCCCCAAATAGAAAACCGAAGCGGCCGCCGCGATGATAACCGCTGTCAGTATAACCGCCGGAATCATTTCCATGAGCGTCATGCCCTTTTTTGAGCGCAGCTTCATTATTTTCCACCGTCCTTTGCCGCAAATGCCTGCATCTGGACAATTTTTTTGCCGTTCGCGTCCTGATAATACACCGCCGTTCGGATAACATACCCCTCTACCCCATCGCTCTTTGCGGCGGTTTGAATGGAAAACTGCTTTTCTCTGGAAGGATCGGGAAAGCCTGCCCCCACCCGGTTGGCTCCGCTAATCGTAATCTCGTCCGGTGCCTTTGTATGCAGCTGGTTTATCAGCTCATCCCCGACGCTCAGCGCCTGCCCGGCGGCGTTCGCCTGCGTATTGCCGGAAAGGATGGTCGAGTGCGAAAAAGCGATTGCCGTCAGCGCCGCCAGCACAACAATGGAGAGGATTGCCGCCGCCGCGACAACCTCCAGCAGGGTCGTGCCCTTTTTCCCGTTACGCAATGTGAGCCTTTTATTTCCCATCGGTGTATTCTCCCCCGGTAACCGTTGTTCCGCCCGAACCGCCGGAGCCGCCGCCGGAACTCGGCGTTGCGTCGTTAAAGAAATCTTCCGCTTTCTGCGAAAATAAGTTAAATCCGTTTTCAAAATACTTAGAACCTTGACCAATCTTAATATGATAGGTTCCAGTTTCATTGATCGTATATTCATGACTATTATTATTGGTATCGGAATATTTGATTTCAAGCTCCGTAGGTATGGTCAGGTCAAATTCCTTTGCGTTGGTATCCAAAGGCATCATGAAAAAGCTTGCGCCTTTTTTCCCTACAATTTTTGGTTTTTCCCCGCTGTCATCATCAAGGCTGTTATGCTTTTGCGTATTTAATGATATATGCTCTGCCTGAAAAACAAGTGTATTGGGGGAATACTTATTTTGTTCACTTTTGCCTTCCGGCACTACAAAATCCGTCTGTGCATTGACGTAGTTCCAATACATCTCTTTTGAACGATATAAAACTCTTTGAGAGCTATTATTAAATAAATTGTTCCAGTTTCCGCCGCATTCCACAACATAAACATAAACCACTTTATTAGTGGCTGCGTCATTTCCTACTCCTAAAACACTTCTGTCACTCGTCCATTTAGCTCCCGATGGGTCACCTGGTATAATAATATCATAATTCGCTTCCACAAAATTTTTATTACCTACTATCGATGCGCCTGTAGTTTTTTCATTTTTTAATTGCGCTATAATTTCATCTTCACTAATTGACACTAAATCTTTAAATGTATTGACATCAAATAGATTTACTTTTTTCTCAAACTTATAATAGCCGTTTAAAGGCTGCTCAGTTATTTTTTTGTCATTGATATAAATGTCAGTCTGATTAAAATAAGCAATCCCATATTTACCTGATAAATTATTGTTTTCATTATATCTATTAAGTATTAGCTTCCCTGCATTTCCACTCTCCATATTTTTACTTTTTATATTCCCATTGAAATATATAAAATCGGTATCTAATTCGGTAGAAAACCGATTTATATCAACCTCAATACAGTTTTCTGAATCTTTACACATAAAATACATCTGTGGCGCTTTAAATTTAGGCACTGATGAACTTAACCTTACAGTTTTATTGGAAAAAACGGGCAAGTCTATTCCGCTGCATGCCATTTCTCCATTTGAATTAAACACTGTCGTATTACCTAAATTCATTCCAGTCGAAATAAAGAGAGGCGAATTTGACGACGCCCCCTCGGAAAACTGGAACCGATACCCCAGCGTTTTAAAGCGGTCGAGGGTCTTGTCCTTCGCGCTGGCTTTTAATATTTTTCCGGCACTTTCATAGGCTGCGACGGTATTCGCGGTCGCAGCGCCCTTATTAATTGAGAAGGTATAGTCGGTTCGGTCAAGGTTGACCTTGAAATCGCCGGAGGTGGGATTTTTCACAACATAAGCCCTGCCGAACTCGATGGCGGATTTGGCATCGAGATATGCCTGACGGTCCTGCAGGCTGTTTTGGGAATAGCTCAGATTGAAGCTTGCGGAGGATACCAGCGCCGCCGATAAAATCAACAGCGCGGCGGTGACCACCACCACAATTGCGAGAGCCGCTCCCCGTTTTGAACCAAAAGACATTTCCGAGCACCTCCTCTTCCGCATAATCATTTAAATTATAGCGTTTTTATTCTTTGGCTGCAACTAGTTTTCCATTTTTGCCTGCACAATAATATTGCCAAATTTTTGGTCACATATTGGTATAATCAGGAATAGATGTAATTTTTTTTTGTATATATATGACTATATATTACAGTAAAAAATATTTTCAGGGCATAATATTGACAGCATCGGTTTTACGCTTTATAATCGGAGCAGAAAGCATCCCGAAAGAGGATGCTTTAATATGGAATAAAGAGAGAGAGGCTGAACATTTATGATGACAAAGTTAAAAACAAAAACCAACAAAAAAGGTTTTACTCTGGTTGAACTGATTATGGTTGTCGCGTTGATTGCGATTTTGGCGGCGATTGCCGTACCGACTGTAACTAATGTAATTAAAACTGCTAACGAAAATGTAGACAAATCCAACGCACAAACGGTAGAATTAGCAATTAAAACCTCCTATTCGGAGCTTGTATCGGAAACATGGAAACCTACAAAAGATGATGGTACGAAACTCTTACCGGCGGATTTAACCGTAGGGGACGCTTTAAAACATGCTGGAATCGATCCTAAGACAATAACTGAATCTAAATCTGGAGCTAACTGGATCTTCAGCGGCGGTAAAATTTATTGTGAAAGCGGCAAAACAGGCACCGCATTAACTTCCGGTATAAAAGTTGAAGCAGCTACTGCGGTTTCTTAATTGTCATTTTAATTTTTGCAGGCTTCCTTTTGGGGGAGCCTGCTTTTTTAAAGAAAAAGCGCCGCTGTTACGCGGCGCTGAAATATAGCAAGAATATTGGCTCAGCTTGCGGAGGCAATGAGCCTGCCGCTCACGCCGCCGGGCTTTGCGCCGTTCACCACATTGATCTGCGTAACGACCGACTGTCCGCCGGTGATTTCAAAAATTACCGACCCGGTTCCCTCCGAATTGGCGGTTACCGTATAAAGCTCCAGCCCTTCTTTTGTTTTCCCGCCGTACTGAACCGATGTGCAGGAATTGCCCGAGTGCACGTTGAGGTTGTTCCTGTTCAAGCCGTACATCCGCACCCCGATGGAATATTTGCCGCCCGGGCTTAACGTGTAGGAGGAGGTATCTACGATGATGCTGCCGCCGGACACCTTGGTAATCATCTTCTGCCCGCCGATATCAATCGTTACCTCACCCTTGCCTGCACCGGTCACCGGATAAACCCATCCGGTTTTTCCGCCGTAATTGTAGACCGCCGGTTTTCCGATGATCGCGACGGCGGAATTGTAGGAAAGCTGTATCGGAGGCGTTTTGGAATCGGTTACCGCCAGCACCCAGTAGGTGTTGCCGATGCCGATTGTTACCGCCGAGGTATCCAGTGCAATACCCGAGCCTGTCCCCGTATTTGCCGGCGGCGTATCTGCGGAATTCCCCGTACCGGCGCGCAGGATGCAGGAATCGGACTTATAGTCGGTAAGACGGTCTCCCTTGGCGTCCACCAGATAAGCCACCAGCTGTGCGCGATAGGAACCGGCGGCGTTATTG
>JAEZWL010000034.1 GCA_023420245.1 Bacillota bacterium
CATAACCGGTGCTGTTGCACAAATCATGGCACTGCCTGTCTATCACATCAATAGATTTTTCACGAAACGGCCGGCAAAGAAAACCAGCCTGGCAAAACCGACATCCCCGAATACATCCCCGCAGCACTTCCGCGACTGTTCGGTCATGAACAATCTCAATATAAGGTACTACAAATTTATCGGGAAAATAGGATCTGTCTATGTCCATCATAATACGCTTTTTTACGGTTTTCGGCGCCCCGAATTTTGGGGTGATCGTTTTTACGGTACCGTCTTCAAAGTATGTTACGTCGTAAAGTGAAGGAACATAGACTCCCTGAATTTGAGCAGCGGCAATCAGAAATTCTTCCTTGGATCTATTTTCTTTTTTAAATTTTCGATAAAGATCTACTACTTCACAGTCAACCTCTTCTCCTTCTCCAATGAAAAAGAGATCAATGAAATCCGCTAAAGGCTCCGGATTACACGCACACGGTCCGCCTGCTACTACAAGTTGTGAAAGGGTCTTACGCTCACTGGAATGAATCGGGACACCTGCCAATTCCAGCATATTCAGAATATTGGTATAGCTGAGTTCATACTGCAGCGTAAATCCTATGATATCAAAATCAGCGACGCTGTCTCCGCTTTCCAGCGCATAAAGCGACACACCATTTTTCCGCAGCTGCTCTTCCATATCAACCCATGGAGCAAAGACGCGCTCACACCAGCAATATGGAATCATATTCAGCTGGCTGTATAAAATTTTCATCCCGAGGTGCGACATACCAATCTCGTAAGTATCCGGAAAGCAGAATGCAAACCGGACGTCAATTTCTTCCTTCTTCTTTATGATGCTATTTAATTCTCCGCCGACATACCTGCCAGGTTTCTGTACATTGGCAAGCAGCTTCTCAATCTTTTTGTTTATCATCCTTATCCTCCGCGGTTACAAATACTTTACTATTATACTGCCCGGCGGAATAGAATGCAAATCAATAGTATCTTCCCCTCTTCAATACTAGCAGTGCCATTAAATAGCAGCTGACTAAAAACAGAGAAAAATTACCCGGAGAACGGAGCAGCAGCAAGAAGCCTGCTACGGACAGTGGGAGTATCACGCAAAATGAAACGATAGCTACCATTCTTGAGGAACGATCGGTTCCGAATCTGACACATAAAAGGCAGTACAACGCCTGCCCCCCGTCCAACGGTTCTATTGGAAGCAGATTAAAAACGCCCATTGCCAAATTCGCAACAATAAACAGGTTCGCCGGAATAGAAAATACAGCAAGAATGAAGGCTGTGAAAAGATTAATCCCCGGACCAGCGAAAGAAATTGCGGTGTCATGCCAGTAGCTGTGCCCCGTGCAGCAGGATTTTACAATGTCAATTCCAAAGGGACTAAATCTGATTTTCAAAGGTTTTACATGAAGTATGGCCATCACACCAAGATGACCGAGCTCGTGCAGAGCGGCCGCCAGGAAACCGGCCAGAGCAATCCCGCTTTTGTCATTCAATAAAAGAACGGAAACAAAAACGGCAAAGAAAAAACTTACAGTGACGCGGCAGCCGTTTATTGTAAAGGACATTAGTTAATCAACCCTTGTTTGTCGCCTTTCTGATCCAAGCTTTGCTGTGAGCTGGCTGCCTGTGCTGAACTTGCGGGAATTTGTGAGCTGACCGCCTGGTTGGAGCTTGTGTCTTTCTTTAAGCCTGCATCTGCTTGTGAATCGGTTCCCTGCGTTGAGCTGGAAGGCGGAAACAGCTCAATTACTTTATTTTTTATCCCGGCAATTTTTTCATCGGGTATTATGGTTTGATTGATATTCATTAAATACCAGTCTTTTATAACCGTGTATGCCCTTCCTCCGGATACCTTTAATAGCAAAACAGTCAGCAGAATCATACAGCAAACGGTAATCTGAATAATTGTCAATAGCCTGATACTGCTTTTTTTCGCATTCCGGCTCTGTATTTCCTCCTCAGTCTCTTCATATTGCTCATCATTATTATCATAGTAGTCTTTATTATAGGTATAGTCTTTCATCCTTTTTCCTCCCGCAATTTATTATCAAAATAATAATATGAAAGCAAGGACAGGATGATACCAATATAAAAAAACTACCCGCCTAAAAGCGGGTAGAAAATTTACTTATTTTTTGATTTTAAGTATTCGTCAATTGAACGGGCTGCCTGTTTTCCTCCGCCCATTGCCAAAATAACCGTAGCGGCGCCGCTTACCGCATCGCCGGCGGCATATACCCCTTCTCTGGTAGTAGCCATTGTCGCGTCATCAACCACAATACAGCCGTGCTTGTTTGCTTCCAGCCCTTCCGTAGTGGAACGAATCAACGGGTTTGGAGAGTTGCCAATTGCCATAACAACACAATCCACAGGAATTTCAAAATCAGAGCCTTCCTTGGTAACCGGCTTGCGCCTTCCTGAGGCATCCGGTTCGCCAAGCTCCATTTCTACACACTCAATGGATTTCACTCTGCCGTTTTCATCACCATGAATAGCAATCGGGTTACAAAGGAGCTTAAACTGAATCCCTTCTTCCTTCGCGTGATGAATTTCTTCTTTTCTGGCGGGCATTTGTTCTTCTGAACGGCGATAAATGATGTAAACATTTTCAGCGCCCAAACGCTTTGCTGTTCTCGCTGCGTCCATTGCAACATTACCGCCGCCGACTACGGCAACATTTTTGGAATAGATAATCGGTGTATCGTATTCACTGCGGTATGCCTTCATCAGATTGACTCTGGTTAAAAATTCGTTTGCAGAAAAAGTGCCGACCAAACCTTCGCCTGGTATATTCATAAAATTTGGAAGACCTGCTCCGGTCCCAACAAAAATGGCTTCATAGCCCATTTCAAAAAGCTCGTCCACGGATAAAACTTTACCCATGACCATATCGGTCTTAATTTCAACGCCCTTTTCTTCCAGCGCGGAGATTTCCTTCTGTACAATTTCCTTCGGAAGCCTAAACTGCGGAATCCCATACATCAGCACACCGCCAGCGGTGTGAAGCGCCTCAAACACGGTTACGGAATACCCCATTGCAGACAAATCCCCGGCGCATGTCAGCCCGGCGGGACCTGCCCCAATAATTGCAACCTTATGTCCGTTTGACTCAACGTGAAATTCCTCCGATTTGCCGTTTTTCATATGCCAATCGGCTACATAACGCTCCAAACGTCCGATTCCAACCGGCTCACCCTTTATGCCGCGGACACAGTTATGTTCACATTGCGATTCCTGCGGGCATACACGACCGCAGACCGCAGGAAGCGAATTTGTCATTTTAATGGTC
>JAEZWL010000091.1 GCA_023420245.1 Bacillota bacterium
TCTCCTTGAACTCGTCGCTGTATCTTTTTATTCCTTTTTTCCCTGACATGACAAAACCTCCCGTCGTATTTTCATTCTACGACGGGAGGCTTTTTCTTTCAATGTCCATTTTCAATGGTTCTGGTCATCAGGCTTGGCTTTTTTTCTGGAGGAAAGGTTGTAACCGCAGTATGGTGAGGATGGCGTTGCTAAGTATCCCCTTTGGCATCTTCCGAGGGGTGAGAGTGCGGCTCTTTTTGCCGGTATTCCGACGGGGAGCAGCCCATATTCTCACGGAACACGTGAATAAAATAACTCAGACTGTTAAAGCCGCAGTCTAAAGCGATGTCAAGAATTTTACGGTTGGTAGCTTCGAGCATGACGACTGCTTTTGAAACCCTACAGCAATTGAGATATTCGATCGGGGTTTTCATGGTGTATTTTTTAAACATACGGCTAAAATGACCGCTGCTCATATTACTGTATCCGGCAAGCACATCGACGGTAATATTGGAAGCGTAGTTTTCCTGAAGAAAGCGGATCGCTCTTTTTATGCTGTCTGCTGCCGCCGTTTCCCGAATCGATTCTTTGAGCTCTGTGATACCGTTTCCGGTTCGGACAAGCTCACTGAGCAAGAGGTAGAGATTTGCTTTTAATGCTATTTCATAAGCGGCGGGCTTTTCCTTCAGAAGCTGATAAAGATGATCGAACAGCTCCTGAACCTGCATTCCGGGAACGGTATCGTAGTGAAAAACGCGCTGCACGGTAAGCCTGCCGCTGAGCAGGGGCGAAAGGTATTCGAGCAAAACTTTATCGTCCGTCGGACCCTTTAGCATATCCGGTGAAAAAACGATGGCCCGAAAGGAGTAATCTCCGTTTTGCTCCGCCATCGCGGAGTGCAGCTCCCCACTGTTGATAAACAGAATATCCCCTTGTGAAACCTCATAGTACCGTGATGCAATTTGAAACCGGAAGCTGCCGCGGGTTACTTTAAAAAATTCCAGCTCATCATGCCAATGACATTCCAGAAGATTCCGGATACCGGACAATACCATTTGATAATTGCCAATTGGGAGAAGGATATCTCCGTGGCGTCTGTTTTCCTTCAATATTCTGTTTTCCATATTTACTCCTAATGTCAAGATTTTACCACAAAATGCTATTTTAAAGCAAGAAATCCGCTATTAAACGCATTATGATAATATTGCTGAAATTGGTAGGAAAGACTCTTCCCACAATGGGAAATACGAAATGGAGTATCGCAATGAAGTTTACAGATGGTTTTTGGATGGTAAAAAAGGGAGTCGAAATTTTTCCTGCCGCTCAGGTGCGCGATGTTTGTAAAACTGAGGATTCTGTTACAATTTACGCGCCTTATACCAAAATAACTGAAAGAGGGCAGACCTTAAAAGGACCTTTGCTTACGATTCGGTTTTCCTCTCCGATAGCGGACGTTTTTCGGGTTCAGGTGTGGCACTTTATGGGGGCGGCTCAAAAAGGACCCGAATTTTCAGTGGAGGACAGGCACTGCAAGCTGAACGTGACTGAGGATGCTGATCGGATTCGCATTACCAGCGGCAGATTAACGGCAACCGTGAGCAAGGAAACATATTCCGTTACCTATACCTATAACGGGCGCGAGCTTACATCCAGCGGGAGCAAGCAGCTGGCTTACCTCACCACACAGCAGGGCGCATTCCTGCGGGAACAGCTTAACCTGGATATTTCAGAAAAAATTTATGGTCTTGGTGAACGGTTTACGCCGTTTGTGCGAAACGGGCAGACAGTGGATATCTGGAATGAAGACGGCGGAACTTCCTCTGACCTTGCCTATAAGAATGTGCCGTTCTACCTTTCCAGCAAGGGATATGGAGTTTTTGTCAACCATACAGGGCGCGTTTCCTATGAGATTGCCTCCGAGGTGGTTTCCCGTGTGCAGTTCAGTGTTCCCGGAGAAGAGCTGGACTATATGATCATCGGCGGGGATTCTATGAAGACCGCTTTGCGCAATTATACCTCTCTCACCGGAAAGCCTGCGCTTCCTCCAGCCTGGTCATTCGGGCTGTGGCTGACCACCTCCTTTACGACGGATTACGATGAAGAAACGGTGAACAGCTTTGTCGACGGTATGGTGCGGCGAGACTTGCCGCTGCGCGTGTTTCATTTCGACTGCTTCTGGATGAAGGAGTACGAGTGGTGCAATTTTGAGTGGAACGATCAGGTGTTTTCCGATGTAAAGAATATGCTTCAAAGGCTGAAAGAGAAGGGCTTGAAAATCTCCGTCTGGATTAACCCGTATATCGGGCAGAAATCCAAGCTTTTTGACGAGGGAAAGCAAAACGGCTACCTGCTCAAACGACCAAACGGTGATGTGTGGCAGTGGGATTTGTGGCAGCCCGGCATGGGTCTTGTTGATTTCACCAATCCTGTGGCCAGCGCGTGGTATTGCAGCAAGCTGCAAAAGCTCATTGATTTGGGTGTGGACTGCTTTAAAACGGATTTCGGCGAGAGGATACCCACGGACGTTATGTACCATGACGGATCCGATCCGGTTAAAATGCACAATTACTATACGGTATTATACAATCAGGCTGTGTTTGATCTGTTAAAGGAAAACTTTGGAGAAAACAATGCCATTTTATTCGCCCGCAGCGCCTCGGCGGGCTGCCAGCAGTTCCCGGTTCACTGGGGAGGGGACTGCGAGGCAAAATACAGCTCAATGGCAGAGAGTCTTCGCGGCGGACTTTCACTCTCACTTTCCGGTTTTGGCTTTTGGAGCCACGATATCAGCGGCTTTGAAAGTACGGCAACGCCGGATTTGTATAAGCGCTGGGCAGCCTTCGGGTTGCTTTCCACACACAGTCGGCTTCACGGAAACGACAGCTACCGTGTACCGTGGCTTTTCGATGAGGAGGCCGTTGAGGTTGTCCGCTATTTTACGAAGCTGAAATGTACATTAATGCCATATCTTTACAGCACCGCGGTTGTCGCGGCAAAAACCGGAATTCCCTGTATGCGCGCCATGGTGCTGGAGTTCCAGAACGACCCGACCTGCGACGTGCTCGACCGGCAGTATATGCTGGGAGATTCTCTGCTGGTTGCACCTGTTTTCCGTGAGGGAGGCGTTGTGGATTACTATCTGCCAAAAGGAAAGTGGACGCATTACCTTTCAAACAAAGTGGTAAGAGGCGGAAGCTGGATACATGAACAATATGATTATCTGAGCCTGCCGCTGTACGTAAAAGAAAATACGATTCTGGCGGTTGGCGGTAATGAACAGGCTCCGGACTACGATTATTCGCAAGGGTTGTCCCTTCATATATTTGAGCTGTCTGAAAAGGAACCCGCCAATACGGAAATTGTGAATCAGGATGGGAACGTTATTCTCAGAGTAGCGGCTCAAAGGATTCATAATCAGGTTCGCGTCGTGCTGGAAGGGAAAGCGGACGAGCTTAGCATTGTGTTTCATAATATCTGGAAGGTCGACAATGTTCGTGGCGCCCAAGTTGTTCCCTCGGAGTTGGGGGTAAAGCTGAAGCTGAATGGTCAGCTTGATGATGTTATTTTCACCATATTTGGTTAGTTGAATTAATTTAGTAATGACAGCGTTGATTGCTTTCTCCGAAAGGGGGAGGGAACAGCGCTGTCTTACTCTTCGGAGCTATTGGTGAAGGGCAGGCGCGGAATAATTGTCTCTGCGGTTAAATGGGTTAAACCTGACAAGTAGTCCGTACTGTAGTGGTTGGAAAAGATGATTTCCGGAAAAACAATATCAGAAATATACAACTGAGCAAAGTCTTTTACCGCATTCAGGCTGACCTTTCCGGTCTGGATTAGCTTTCCGCCGATTACAATAAGAGACGGATTGGTAACGCAGTTTACGATTGCGGTGAGGCGGGCAATGCTATCGGCAAATTCCTTCTCGTTTTTTGCTTCCAGCAGCACCTGGTCGACGTTCTTATCCGGAAGAATAGGAAGAAAACCCAATTCTCCGGCAAAATGCTTAATGCCGTGAATGATTTTTCCATCCGCTATGATTCCCGCGCCGGTGCCGCAGATATTAAAATGAATATAGGCCATATTAATGCTGTTTAAATGGCAGTCATCGTTCTGTTTGGCGTAATGCATTGCGAATCCGAGTGCCAAGGCGTTCATGTCGTTTTCCAATACAACAGGAATGTGAAATGCGTTTTGAATTTGCTCGCCGAGATTATTGGTAAACCATAGGTTTAGTCCTTCTCCCACGTAGTAATGCTTGTTTTCGACGATTCCTGGTACTCCCAGCCCAACCGCGCACAGCCTGTATTCCTTTAGGCACGAGCCGATAAAATCGGGAACGGAAAGGGAAAGGTCGTCCGTATCCGAGGTCTTTGTGCCGGCCTTCACAATATTGCCGACCAAATCACTGATTTGATAGGTAATCGTGTTATCCTCCACATAAAGCGCAAGCAGCAGATTCTTCTTTAAATTCAGTGAATATCTTTGCGCGCGTCGACCGCCGCTTGATTCATCCAGCTGAAGCTCAATAATTTCCCCGCTCTGCAGCAGCTCTTCCAAAAGGGTTCGAACCGTGGTGGTGCTGATGTTTGTTTTATCGGTTATTTCGGCACGTGTGGCGGATTGCATTTCAATCAAAGCCCGATAAACAAGTGTCAGATTCATTTTTTTCATAAGCTCCGGTTTTCCGGTTACATTCTGCATCGCTCTAGTCCTTTCTTTAACGGATACGGCTTTTCGAGAAAAAGTCAATTTTTTATTATGAGGGAACGGTATAAAGGAAACAGAGGATTTTGCACTTACTTTTAAAAGATTACAACAAAAGAATAAATCAATGTTCCTCAAATGTCAAGACAGAATGAAAAAGAACCTGCTTTCGGTTGAAAACAGGTTCTTAAAAATAGGTGTGGGGCTTATCTCACATTCCGCAGCCGCACGGCTTTGAAATGTTTTTTAACGCTTCCTCTGCGTTATCCTGAAGCTCGGGTTCCACTGAAATATCTCCCAAAGCGACAATACCAACCAGACTGTTGTTTTCAACAATCGGCAATCGGCGAATCTGTTTTTGGCTCATCATTCTTGCCGCGTCGTCAACATCCATATCCGGACTTCCTACAACGGGATCTGAACTCATAATTTCCTGAACCTTTTGCTGTCTGGTATCCTCGCCTACCGCAATGGAGCGAACCGCGATGTCCCGGTCGGTTACGATGCCGATGACCTTTTTCTGGCGGCACACGGGGATGGAGCCGACATCGTACTGCTTCATGAGCTGTGCGGCTCTTTCCACAGAATCCTCTGTATTTAAACTTGCAACGTCTTTTGACATGATTTCTTTCACTTTCATAATAATCACCTCAAATATATAGTCAATTAACTCCAAAACCACCCGGTTTCTGCGGTGTGTTTTCCGTACTGCCGCGTTGTCCTTCTCGCCACGCGTTAGCCTGGCTTCGTCGTCGTCCGCCTAACATCACGAAAAATATACGTGCAAATCCTTGACCGTTTTTAAAGTTTATCGACTATAGATTTCCCATTTAAGGCACATTTATTACGGTGAAGCAAGGAAAAAGGCGTCAAACACAGTGTGTCCAAAGCCTTTTTATTATGATAAATCATTTGAGTGCTTCATATTTTTTTCTTAAAAAATCCGCAAGCTCCGCGATTCCCGCCGGCGTGTTGCCCTTTTTCAGGCTGACTTCAAAAACAGGAGCCTGAGATACGGCGCGAAGACCTTTCAGAAAATTGTCGCTGTCGAACCCGACCGCTTCCTTTAAATCGCATTTTGTCAGCGCAACCACGTCGATGTAGCTGAACATAGGCACATACTTAAACGGTTTGTCATCGCCCTCCGGAACGCTGGCTGCCAGCAGGCGAACGGATTCGCCAAGATCAAATTCAGCAGGACAAATCAGATTACCGACATTTTCAATGAATACAATCCCGTTCTCAATATTGATTTGTTCTACGCCGTCCCGAATCACACGGGAATCCAGATGGCATTCACCGCAGGTGTTAATCTGGGAGGAGGGGATTCCCTGCTTCTCGAGATTTTCCGCGTCGATGGAGGAAGCGATGTCGCCCTCCACAACACCGACCTGAATATCCTTCAGCTCTTTTGCAATTGCGGAAATCAATGTGGTTTTTCCGGCTCCGGGAGCACCCATAAGGTTGAC
>JAEZWL010000128.1 GCA_023420245.1 Bacillota bacterium
GAGCATTCCTCACCGCAGGAACCGCAATCATGCGTACAATTTTCGCTCATTTATTATCATCCTTTTATTTGTTTATATTATTATTTTAAAATCATCTACTAAATTTGTCAACTTTATTTTATCCGCAGCAACAGGATGCTCCCGTTGGGAAGAAAAATCGAGAATGCCTAAAATTCCATTTTCAAGCTGCGCAGAAAAAGGTCGTTCAGCACGCGGTTGGGATCTTTCCCGTTATTGATAACCTCATCCACCGCTTTACAAATCGGCAGCTCCACGTCATATTTTTTCCCGAGGTTCAGTAAGGCGGTAGTCGTTGCCACACCCTCCGCCAGCTCGCCGTAAGGCTCGCCGCGCACAAACATTTCGCCGAACTTCCGATTGTGACTGTACTGAGAAAAAACCGTCGCCTCATAATCGCCGAGGTGGCTCAGCCCGTAGGCGGTAATTTCGTTGCCGCCCATCGCGCGGATCAGGCGCGCGATTTCGCGGGTCCCGCGGGACATTAAGGCTCCCTTGAGTGCGGTTTTGTTCAGACCGTCCAGCATGCCGGCGGCGATGCCGATTACGTTTTTAGCTGCTGCTCCGACTTCATTTCCAAGCAGGTCGGTTCCGTAATAAAACCGGATCAAATCACTTGAAAAAGCTTTTACCAAATATGCCTTTGTTTCTGTGCAATCGCTGTCGATAACCATGCAGTTCGGAATTCCTTTGGTGAAGTTCTGAACATGCCCCGGACCGACCCAAATTGCTACAGGTGTTTTTGGCGCGTACTGCGCTACGATTTGGGTGAGGCGCATTCCGGTTGCCGCCTCGATTCCCTTCATGCAAAGCACGATCATTTTGCCGCTTATATCATATTCTGTGATTTGCCGCAAGAGCTCCCGCAGGTTCTGCGCACCGATGGAAATAACGATGATTTCCGCTGAAGATACCGCGGCTTTTCTATCGCCCGTCAGCTGAACGGAGGTCCTTAATGTCACCATCCCGTTTGTTCGTTCCTCTTGCAGCTGAGCAAGCCTTTTCGAATTTTCTCTGCCATATAACGTAACCTTATGACCGAGCTGGTCGAGGTACCACGCCAGAAAAGCGCCCCACCTGCCGCAGCCGATAACGGATATATTCAAATACAATCACTCCTTCTGTTCAGTTTACTTATACCATAATGAGGCTGTGTTTTCAACACAAATATCGGTTTGGCGACCACGAATATAAGCCGATTCCAACGCAAAAAGGCGGCGCGGAGCATTCTCTTTAAAAAATATATCCTGTCCAATCCAGGCAAAAGCTTGCCTGTTTTTTATTTATAGTAGACTATAATCTTCATCTTGGGTGGTTACGACGCAAAACAGCCGGCACGTGTTACCCCGTGCCGGCTGTTATAGTCGATTAATTTAGCAGGTCAGTCAAAAACTCCTGTGGAAAGATAGCGCTCGCCGGTATCCGGCAAAAGGGCAACAATGATTTTCCCTTTGTTTTCGGGGCGCTTCGCAAGCTGTGTTGCTGCAAAAATGGCTGCGCCGGAGGAAATTCCGACCAGAAGCCCCTCTACGCCCGCAAGACCCTTTGTTGTCGCAAAGGCATCCTCGTTTGCAACAGTGATTACTTCATCCAGAACCCCCGTGTTCAGGATATCCGGAATAAAGCCCGCACCGATTCCCTGAATTTTATGGGGGCCGGTTTTTCCTTCGCTGATCATTGGTGAGCTTGCAGGCTCTACACCGACTACCTTCACATTCGGATTAAGCTGTTTCAAAGTTTCGCCCACACCGGTAATCGTTCCGCCCGTACCGATTCCGGCGACGAAAATATCGATTTTTCCGTCGGTATCCTTCCAGATTTCCTGCGCGGTGGTCGCGCGGTGGATAGCCGGGTTTGCCGGGTTGATAAACTGACCGGTTATATAGGAATTGGGGATTTCTTTCGCCAGTTCATCCGCTTTGGCGATAGCGCCCTTCATCCCCTTTGCACCCTCCGTCAACACAAGCTCCGCACCTAAAGCGGCAACAAGCCTGCGGCGTTCAATGCTCATGGTTTCGGGCATCGTCAGAATCAGGCGATAGCCCTTTGCGGCCGCCACAAACGCAAGACCCACACCGGTATTTCCACTGGTCGGCTCAATGATGGTGGTATCCTTATTGATTAACCCCTTCTCTTCGGCATCCTTAATCAGAGCGTAGCCGACTCTGTCCTTTACGGAAGAAAGCGGGTTAAAATATTCCAGCTTACCGACAACGGAAGCTTCCAGTTGATTTGCCTTTTCATAATTTGACAGCTCGAGAAGCGGGGTGTTTCCGATGAGTTCCGTTAGATTCTTCGCAATTTTCATATCAATCACTCCTAAAATAATTCTAAGTAAAGTTTAGTATTTGAATTTATCAGCATAATCCGAAAGCCGCAACAATAGATATTCCTTTCTGCCCGCAGATAGTGATATTTTTTCATCGCGCACCTCCATTGCATATTAATCATATCGATTTAGTATTGTTTTGTTATTCATATAATATCCCAACCCGGCCCTATTGTCAATAGAATTTTTAACTTTTTATAAAATAAAATAGCAACCGGATTTCCCCGGTTGCTTTAAACAGATATATTGCTTCGGATACGCGCACAGCGCAGAGCAG
This sequence comes from Bacillota bacterium, assembly GCA_023420245.1. Lineage (GTDB taxonomy): Bacteria > Bacillota > Clostridia > Oscillospirales > Acutalibacteraceae > DATAML01. The sequence continues at coordinate 2,625 of JAEZWL010000128.1, forward strand.
ATGCGTTAAAGCATCAGTTCCCGTCTTCAATGCTGATTTCGTTAAACTTCTCGGTCAGGTCTTTCGTATGCAAGGCTGCTTTTGCGTCGTCCGCCGCGTCAAGCACGATATTCCCGCGGTGCATCATCACAAGCCGGTCGCCGTAGTTAACCGCAAATTTCAGGTTATGGGTAACCATCAGGGTCGTCAGCTTTTTCTCGCGGATGAACCGCTCCGTCAGCTCCATCACGTTCTGGCTGGAACGCGGGTCGAGCGCGGCCGTATGCTCATCCAGAATCAGCAAATCAAGCGGAGCCATGGTGCAAATCAAAAGGGCAAGCGCCTGACGCTGACCGCCGGACAGACTGGCAACCTTCAGATTCAGTTTATCCTCAAGACCAAGCTTTAAAAGCTCCAGCTGGGTACGGTAAAAGTCAACCCGCTTTTTATTGACCCCGATATTCAGGTTAAACTTTTTCCCTTTGTTGTCGGCAAGCGCCATATTTTCCAGAATCGTCAGCTCCGGGCAGGTGCCCTTGGAGGGGTCCTGAAACACGCGACCGATAAACTGGGAACGCTGGTATTCCTTTAACCCGCTGATCTCCTTGTTATTGACAAATACCCTGCCGCTGTCTACCGGTATGCTGCCGCAGAGAAGATTCAGAATGGTCGTTTTGCCGGAGCCGTTGCTGCCGACCACCGATACGAACTGATCCTTTTTGATGTCCATATTAAAATCGGTGAACAGAATAACCTCGTTGACCGAATCGGCGTTAAAGGTTTTATCAATATGCTGCAGGCTGACAAAGCTTTGGCTGATTTCAGATTTGAGTTGGGTTGACATTTTGTTTCTTCCTCCTGCCTGCAAACATATTATTGGAAACGAGCGCGATGGTGAACAGAACCGCCATGAG
>JAEZWL010000131.1 GCA_023420245.1 Bacillota bacterium
CGGCGGTCTCCATCAATTTCGCCTGCAATCTGGTCGTGATCAAATGCCTTACCGGTATGGCGCAGGCTGTTTGTGCCGCTATGGATTCCATGCATTGGGAAGGCGTTATCGGAACACTGGCGGGGGATGATACCATTTTTATCGCCACAAAAAATGAAGGGTGCGCGGAACAGCTTACTGCAGAACTGAAAAAGATGGTTGGGTGATTGAAATGTTGTCTCAGCTTTATATTGAAAACATTGCCGTAATTGAAAAAGCGTCCATTGATTTTAAACCCGGTTTTAATGTTTTAACAGGGGAAACCGGAGCGGGAAAATCGATTGTGATCGATTCAATCAACGCGATACTCGGAGAACGCACATCGCGTGAGCTGGTTCGTGCCGGTTCCCGTTCGGCTTTTGTCAGCGCGGTTTTTTATAATCTGGGCTCTAAAGCAACCAGCAGACTTTCAGACCTTGGTTACGCGCCGGAGGAAGACGGCAGCGTGATGGTCCAGCGCGAAATCGGTTCGGATGGAAAAACAGCCTGCCGAATTAATGCGCGTCCGGCGACGGTTTCCGTTTTAAAGGAGATCGCACCCTTTTTGATTAATATTCATGGGCAGCACGAAAGCTACGGTCTGCTCTCTGCGGAAAGCCATATGGGTTATGTGGACAGTATGGGGGTTCCCCCGGAGCTGTTGATGAGCTACCGTGCCGCCTATGAAAGAATGAGCTACATAAAGAACAAGCTTTCTTCGTTTCATATGGATGAATCGCAAAAGGCACGCCAGATCGACCTGTTAACTTATCAAATTGAGGAATTGGAATCAGCGGATTTGCACGCCGGGGAACAGGAAGAATTAAATGCACTCAAAACCTTTTACAGCAACAGCGAAAGGATCGCCGCTTCTCTCAACACTGCTAACGCTGTGCTGGATGGAGATGAAGAGCGGACGGGCGTTTTATCTGCAATATCGGAGGCATCCGCAGCTCTGACGGATGCGGAGCGCTTTTACCCGGATATTTCCACTTTGGCGGAACGTGTCCGAAGTATTGAATACGAGCTTGAGGACTGCTGCTCCGAAATCCGGGATTTTTCCTCCCGCTTGGAATATGACCCGGAAGAGCTTGAAAAAGCGGAGGCACGCTTGGATGTGATTTATCGTCTTGGTCTGAAATATGGAAAATCGGTAGAAATTATGCTTGATTTTCTAAACCAGTGTAAAGCGGAGCTCAGTAATATTCAGCTGTCGGATGAAACAATCGCCACACTGGCGAAGGAATATGAGGAATCAAAGAAAGCTGCGGAAAAACTGGCAAAAGAAATATCAACAAGCCGTAAAAAAACAGCGTTGATGTTTACCGAACAGGTAAAAGAAGAACTCCGGTTTTTAGATATGCCGAACCTTGATTTTCAGGTACAGCAGGAAGAATGCCCTTTAAATCCGATGGGTTGTGACAAGATTCAGTTTTTGATTTCTACTAATGCCGGTGAACCAGCGAAGCCGATTGCTAAAATTGCTTCCGGCGGTGAGCTTTCCCGCATTATGCTTGCAATAAAAGCTGTTTTAGCAGGAAAAGACGATATTGATACCCTGATTTTTGATGAAGTGGATACTGGAATCAGCGGGAGCGCGGCGCAGAAGGTTGGTTTAAAGCTGCGTGAAGCTTCAAAAAACCGGCAGGTCATTTGTGTAACTCATTTGGCGCAGATCGCCGCTCTTGCAAATACGCAATATCTGATTGAAAAACATGTAAAGGATCAAAAAACATTTACCAATGTTCTTGAATTGGATTTTGAAGGCAGAAAGCAGGAGCTCGCTCGGATTATGGGCGGCGCCCAGATTACCCCCTTGATGCTGGAAAACGCGGCGGAAATGCTGAATATGGCTCAGCATGGCGCGTAAGGCTTGACATTTCTGATTGATTTTATTATAATGCGTTATAATGGCACAGATGGGAAAAAGTATGTTTATATAGCCGGCAAAGAGAATCTGCGGCGGGTGAAAGCAGATGCGGCAATAAGCTGAAATACATCCCGGAGCCGCCGAGTGGAACGTTTTACCAGTAGATTCGGCCGTGAGAGCGCACGTTACAGCGCGTGGGTATTTTTTATAGTACCCGTAAGGCCGTATCTGTGAAGCTACGGCGAACTGAGGTGGTACCGCGGTAACATTCCGCCCTCTGCAAAAAATGCAGGGGGCGTTTTTTTATGCCCCCAAATTGGAGGAAGAAAATGGGAGTTTATGAGGAACTAAAAGCAAGAGGTTTAATTGCACAGGTAACAGATGAGGATAAGGTAAGGGACCTGCTCGAAAATCAGAAAGTCGTTTTTTATATCGGCTTTGACCCGACAGCCGACAGCCTGCACGTCGGTCATTTTGTCCAGATTATGGTCATGGCGCATATGCAGCATGCGGGACATATCCCGATCGCATTGTTCGGTGGAGGCACCGGCATGGTGGGCGACCCCTCCGGCAAGAGCGACATGAGAAAAATGCTTACGGTAGAAGGAATTGACCATAATATTGCGTGTTTTAAAAAGCAAATGTCACGGCTGATTGATTTTTCAGACGGCAAGGCGATTATGGCAAACAATGGAGACTGGCTGCTCCATCAGAATTACATCGAATTTATCCGTGATATCGGTGTGCACTTTACTGTCAACCGAATGCTTTCATTTGAATGCTACAAACAAAGGATGGAGCGCGGACTTACCTTCTTTGAGTTGAACTATATGCTTATGCAAAGCTACGACTTTCTTGAACTGAACCGCAGGTATCAGTGTGTGATGGAGCTTGGGGGCGCCGACCAATGGAGCAATATTATCGGCGGCGTTGAGCTAATCCGTAAAAAAGAGGGAAAAGAAGCCTATGGTATGACCTTTACGCTTTTGACGACAAGCGAAGGGAAGAAGATGGGTAAAACCGAGAAAGGCGCGGTATGGCTTGACCCCGAAAAAACGACTCCGTTTGAGTTTTATCAGTACTGGCGCAACATTGCAGACGCCGATGTGATTAGGTGCCTGAAAATTCTAACCTTTCTGCCACTGTCTGAGATTATTGAACTGGCCAAGCTGGAGGGCGGAGAGCTGAATAAAGCGAAGGAAATACTGGCTTATGAAGTGACCAAGCTGATCCATGGGGAAGAAGAAGCGAAAAAAGCGCAGGATGGCGCCAGAGCGCTTTTCGGCGCGGGAGTCAGCACAGATCATATGCCGACCAGTGAAATTACGTTACAGGATTTTACTGACGGTGAAATCGGGGTACTGGATTTGCTTTTTGCAGTAAAGCTCATTCCATCAAAGGGCGAAGGAAGACGTCTGGTTGATCAGGGCGGTATTTCTGTGGACGACCAAAAGATAACGTCGGCTGTTGCAAAGCTCTCGGTAAAGGATTTTGAAAAGGGCTATGTGATTGTAAAAAAAGGAAAGAAAATTCATCACAAGGTTACACTGGTCGATAAAGCAGAATAATATACAGATTGCCTTCTTCCAGTCCGTGCGGAGAAGGCAATCTCTGTAATTATATTATTAATCGAATGATATTGATTTTCGCGGTGTGATTCTTTATAATAAGACCATTCGCTTAATGGAGGCATTATTCATGCAAAAATACCGGTATAGCTTTATTGCTCCCGTTGCTGTTTTTTTCATCTTAATGTCCGTGTTTTTTTGTTATCAGATGTTTCCGTTTGGTAATAAAACACTCGCTTGGTGCGATATGGAACAGCAGGTCATCCCTTTTTTAATGGATTTCAAGGACATTCTTGCTGGAAAATCGAATATGTTTTTAAATTTGCAAAACGCGGGCGGTATGAGCTTTTGGGGCGTTTTTTTATTTTTTATTTCGAGCCCTTTTACCTTTTTGGTGGCCTTCATACAAAAAGGAGATATGTACCATTTCGTTAATATTCTTATTTTACTAAAAATGATGGTTTGCTCGTTGACCGCGAGTCTCTTTTTTATAGCATTATTTAAGAAGCTGAGTATTGCACAGACTACGGCACTTTCAGTGATGTATGCGTTTTCCGGTTATGCAATGTTTTATTACCAGAACCAGGTTTGGCTGGATATTATGTATCTTTTCCCGATACTGCTTCTGGGATTAAACAAGCTGGTAAAGGAAGAAAAAATCTGGCTTTATGTAATCTCATTTTCCGCGTTTTTAACTGTTAATTTTTACTTGAGTTATATGATTACGCTTTTCATTGTATTAGCCTTCGGTTTTTATTTGTTTTTTAATTTACCGAGAAATCAATGGAAAACCAGCATTTTTTTACTGGGAATTGCCAGTATCATCGTTGCGTTCATTACCGCCGTCATATGGATTCCATCTTTGATGCAATACCTCGCTTCCGCCAGAACAGGTGATCTGATTACCAGCTTAAAAATCGGGGGCTTCTTTACCCGGTTTGATACGACTCTTACGGTTTTAATTTGTACGTCCGCCATATTCGCTGCCTGTATTCTTTATGCCCTGTTTTATAGGCAATACCTGAAGCAAAACCCTTTTCTCTTTTTCATTTTTCTTTTAATGCTTATTCCCGTAATTATTGAACCGATTAATAAAATGTGGCACACGGGAAATTATCAGGCGTTTCCAGTTCGTTACGGCTATATCACTATTTTTATCGGTTTGATGTTACTTGCCATAATTCTATCCCAAATAAACAGCAGTCGTATGGTTCTGTACAGCAGCCCTTATTCTGTATTCTGCTGTACCCTTGCAGTCAGCATGCTGTTTGTTGTTTCCTGTTTGCTCATCCGTAAAAAATATGAAGCGATAACAGTCTATACCAGAACCTTATGGGGAAACAGTGAAAGCTTTAAATTGTTGTTTGCATACTTTATTATTTCTGCATTTTCTTATCTGATTATTCTTGTGTTTTATCAATCCAGACAATTAAAAACAAGCGCTTTTTCAATCTTTCTGTGTCTGCTTGTTCTGATTGAGGCTGTGTTTAATTCATGTGTTTATATCGCTTCACCAGCCAAACTCGCGGAAAAATATCAGTCTGTGATTTCGCTCAGCGATAAAATCAAGGATACAGAATTGTATCGCGTCAAAATGAAGGAAAAGTATTTTGACGCAAATCTTATCGGCAGTCTGGGTTATCAAACATTAAGTCATTATACTTCGCTCACAAATGAAAGCTTTATGTATACCATGAAAAAGCTGGGCTATTCATCCTACTGGATGGAGGTAAGCTCAAATGGGGGAACAGAGCTTACCGATGCAATTCTGGGTAACCGGTATAGTATTGTAAGATCAAGCCCGTTTTTAGGCAAAGACAATCTCATCTACCAAAATAATTCTTATTCGATTATTAAGAATAATAATACGCTCCCGATTGGTTTTGTTATGAATAGCAGCCGGATAAAGTCTCTGGAAAAGCTTCCGGACGAAGCAAGGCTCAAAATGCAGGAGAATTTGTACGAATCCGTTTTTAACACGGACAATAAGCTTTTTACCTTTTATGAGCCGAATGAATTGCAAAATATTTCTTACCGGAGGGACGGGTCCTATCTTATTACCTATCCGGATAATTCAATCAATGGAATTCTCACATATCGTATTCCTGTAAAAGGAACGCAAACATTGTATTTCGATTGTTTCGACCGAATCTCCAACAGCCTTGTGGAGCATATTAATTCCAGCTTTAACATTTTGGTAAATGGTACGCTGATTCAGGATGATTATCCGAATCAATCCAATAACGGTCTTGTAAACCTTGGAACCTTTACCGATCAAACCGTCGAGGTACAGGTGGAGGTGTTAAAGGAAGTTTACGCAAAGTCCTTCGGAATCGCAGGGTTAGATATTAACCGGCTTAAGGAAGCCGTAAACAGCACGGCGGCCGCCAGCTTGAAACAGGTGAACCATAAACTGGAGGGTAACGTGGATACAGGAGACCGTCAAGACGCGTACCTCTTTTTGCCACTGACATACGACGGCGGCTATTCCGCAACGGTAAATGATAAAAACGCGCAGATATATAAAGTTTTTGATTGCATGATGGCGGTAAAACTAGAAAAAGGAGCAAATACGATTTCCGTCAGTTATATCCCGCCGGGCTTTAAAACCGGTGCGGTAATATCGGTTTTCGGATTTCTTTTATTCTTTGTGGCATTGAAATTTTGTAACAAAAAATCTCTGGAAAAACTGAAGCGAATCAAAAATATATCCGCTTTGCTATTTTTACTTCTTTTTGTAGGAACTATATTTATGGTTTATATTTTTCCCGTTTATATTTACTTGAAAAAATAAAGAAAACAGCCTGTGCTTTGTTGGCACAGGCTGTTTTCTTTATCCGGTAGATTAAACCCGGATGCAATTTTCAATTGCATTGAGTGTTTCATTAAAATCCGCGGCGGTTACCAGAAGAGAGATATCCACTTCGGAAGTCGTAATAATCCGAATATCCGTATTGGCTTTCGCGGCTGCTGAGAAAACATCAGCGGCTACGCCCGGTAAGTCCTTCATGCCTTGATCATAAACTGAAATCTTGCAGTTGCCGCTGCTGACGATTGTCTTAATATTAGAATTGTCATGTAAATCGGAAGTAAATGCAAGAATCTTACCCAAATCATTATCTGAAATCGTAAAGGAAACGGAGGTGAAAGCACCGTGAGTAGGTGCAAGCGAAATCATATCGACAATTACATCAAAAGAAGCTATTTTCTGAAAAACATCCGCAATAAAAACAATATCGGAAGGACAGTTCTGCAAGGTAACCAAGGTAATATCATTTGATGTTGAAATCGTAGGCTTCATAAACATATTAACCCCCCATTTTATTTTAGCATGTCGGACATATTATAAAGTCCCGGTTTTTGTTTCGTTAAAAAGAGCGCCGCATTTAAAGCACCTACCGCAAGGATTCTCCTCGACTGTGCGGAATGCGACAGCGTGATCACTTCATGCTGCCCTGCGAATAGCACTTCATGCTCACCCACAATAGTACCTCCGCGAATAGAATGGATTCCTATTTCAGAGGTTTCCCGCTTTTTGCGCTGGGAATGGCGATCATACATATAGTTTACATTTTTATTCAGCACGGATGAAATCCCGTCCGCAATCATCAGCGCAGTTCCGCTTGGTGCGTCGATTTTCTGGTTGTGGTGCTTTTCTATTATCTCAATGTCAAAGCTGTTCCCCAAAACCTTTGCCGCTGTTTTCGCCAGCTCAATCAGCAGATTGATACCGATTGACATATTTCCCGAGTAAAAAACAGGAATTTCTTTAGAAACTCTCGTCAGCATTTCCACCTGAGATGCATTGTACCCGGTGGTGCATAAAACCAACGGTGTTTTGTTGATTTGAGCATATTGGAGCAAAGAGGGGAGAAGAGAAGGATTTGAAAAGTCAATCATAACATCCGCCTCAACACTGATTTCCATTGGTTTTGAAACCACAGGGAATTCACTCGGCAGCTCCGTTTTGATATCAATCCCGCTCACAACTCTGCAATTCTCCCGCTCAGAAGCGCAGGAGACTATTTCACGGCCCATTTTACCATTGCAGCCGCAGATGATTAAGTTTGTTATTTCCCTCATTTGGAACGTCCCCTTTATTAAGGAAGTGATTTACTGCCGGAGAAAATCCGGCAGTTCGTACCGCGAAAATTACAGAGATAAGCTGCTCAGCTGATATTTTTTCAGGACCGCCGCCAATTTTGCAAGACCCTCGCTGGTCATAACGGTAAGCGGTAAACGGCAGTCTCCGCAGTCAGCGCCAAGCATCTTCATGGCAGCTTTTACGGGAATCGGGTTCACATCCATAAACAAAGCTTCCATCAGTTCAAAATATTGCAGTGACGCCTGCCGGCTTGCGGCGATATTGCCTGTAAAATAGTCTTCGCAGATTTTGTGCATAATATTTGGCATGATATTGGCGAATACGGATATAATGCCCTTGCCGCCCAAAACCAGCATGGGCAGGGTTTGGTCATCGTTACCGGAGTATACGGTTAAGTTATCTCCGCACAAAGAAATGGTTTTTGCAACGGAAGAGATATCCCCGTTTGCTTCTTTTGTCGCGACAATATTTGGGTGCTCCGACAATGAAAGATAGGTTTCCGGTTTAATATTGCAACCGGTTCTTGAAGGCACATTATACACTATAATCGGCAAATCAACGCGGTCCGCGACATAGTGATAATGTTTTACCAGGCCAGACTGGGAGGTTTTGTTGTAATATGGAGTTACCATTAAAAGCGCGTCCGCACCCAAATCCTTCGCGGTACGGGAGAGCTCCACTGCGTAGTTTGTGTCGTTGCTTCCCGAGCTCGCGATGACCGGTATCCGTTTGTTTACATGGTCAACGATATACTTTATCGCTTTACAATGCTCATCGTGGTTTAATACCGGAGATTCCCCAGTGGTCGCGCAGGCAATAATCGCATCTGTTTTATTTTTAATATGAAACTCAATTAATTGGTTTAACATTTCATAATTGATGGAACCGTCTTGCTTCATAGGTGTTACCAGTGCTACGCCGGAACCGGTAAAAACGACCTTCTTCATAATAGTACCTCCAAAAAGCAATTATTTTTAATCAATAAATCCTTTCGCACAAAGGAGTTCAGCCATCAGAACGCCACCGCCGGCTGCTCCGCGAAGGGTGTTGTGAGAGAGACAAACAAATTTAATATCATATTGCGTATCGGGGCGGAGGCGACCAATAGATACCGCCATCCCGTTTTCAAGGTTGCGGTCCAGCCGCGACTGCGGACGGTCGTCCTCGCGGAAATAATGCAGGAACTGCTTCGGGGCACTGGGCAGCTGAAGCTCCTGCGGCACTCCTTTAAAGCTTTCCCATCTTGAAATGATTTCTTCCATTTCAACCTTCTTTTCATAGGAAACAAAAACAGCCGCCGTGTGACCGTCGGAAACCGGAACACGCAAGCACTGCGACGTAATGTTTGGCGTCTGCGTATTTACAATGACTCCGTTTTCAACATGTCCCCAGATTTTCAAGGGCTCATTTTCGGATTTTCCTTCTTCGCCGCCGATAAACGGAATTACGTTGTCAACGCTTTCCGGCCAGGTTTGAAATGTTTTTCCGGCGCCCGAAATTGCCTGGTAAGTGCACGCCAGAACCTTAGTGACATTCAGCTCCAGCAGGGGATGAATCGCCGGAACATAGCTTTGCAGGGAACAGTTTGACTTTACGGAAATAAACCCGCGTTTTGTACCCAACCGCTTTCGCTGAGAATAGATAACCTCGGCATGGTCGGCGTTGATTTCCGGAATAATCATCGGAACATCGGCAACCATACGGTTTGCGCTGTTGTTAGACATTACCGGGCATTCTGCCTTTGCATAAGCCTCTTCAAGCGCCTTGATTTCATCTTTTTTCATATTGACCGCGCAGAAGACGAAATCAACGAGGGAAGCAATCTTTTTTATGTCTTCTTCTGCATTGTATACTAC
>JAEZWL010000135.1 GCA_023420245.1 Bacillota bacterium
TCTTAGCGCCGCCGGCAATGTGAGCGGAAGCCTTATCGGTTGTGCAGAACACGCCGGTAGACTCAACAACATACTCGGCATCAACTTTGCCCCAAGGAATCTGAGTAGGATCTTTCTCAGCAAACACGTTGATTGCTTTGCCGTTTACGAAAAGCTTGCCATCCTCTGCTTTGATGCAGCCGTCAAAATGACCGTGCATCGTGTCGTACTTAACCATGTAAACCATGTAATCAACATCGATGAACGGATCATTAATACCAACAATTTCAAATGTTTCCGGCTGAGCAACAGCTGCGCGGAAAACCAAGCGACCGATGCGGCCAAAGCCGTTGATGCCAATTTTAATAGACATAAAACGAATACCTCCTGAAAAATTAATTGTTCTTCGTACTATTTTAAAGCATTTTGAGGGATTTTACAAGTGGTTTGACAGAAAATTAACTACCAATTTACGATTTCGGGCTCAAAAACGGGCTTGGCGCGCGTTCTGCAAAGGTCTCTGTACTCTGATAGGCATCGGATAAAAAACCGGCAAGAAGCTCCGGCTTTGCTCCGGAGGGATTCGTACCCGCACTGTGTGCTTCCTTTCGGTCATCCTCTGCTGTCTCACCGCCTGGACGGCGGCGGAGCTCGGTCAGGAACGCAGTCAGGTAAAATGCCATCAGCACATCCACAAAATGCAGACCGACCGGGAAAAAGCCCACCTCGCGCAAACCGGCAAGCGCTCCGGCTGTTCCGGGGATTCCGGTCACCAGGCAAAACAGGATTGCCGGAAGCCCGAAGATCGAGACCATCCGCCCGCTTTTCTTTTCCTCCACGCCGGCAATCATTTTTGCCTGAGAGAACAGGAACAAAAGCAGGAACGCCACAGTAAACGTATTAAATATATTTTCCGTAACGTTGGCAACGGCTACATATGAAATAAACAAAGTTACCAAAGCAGTGCATCCCCAAATCGGCGGCGCAAGCGCCAGAAGCGGGTATTTGGTAAAGCGGTTGCTTCCCGTTGAAAAATCATAAGCAGTAAAAATCAGAACGACGCCCGTAACCATACCGACCAGCGAGAGGATTAGAAACATCACGAAATTTTCTTTTCCGCCGCTCACCATGCTCACAAGTCCTTCCAGAAGCAAACCCAGTCCGGCCAACACGCCGCTCACCGCTGCAAAACGGCTGCGGATGGGTCGGTACGCCTCCGGTGCTTCCCCGTCCGTCCTGCCCAAAACGATGAGCACTACGGTTCCGACCAGCAATACAAAGGAAACAATCCCGGTCGTTAAGCCTCCGTCGGTATAAAACCCGGTTTCCTTATCCATCAGGAAAAACATTTGATAAAGCCTTGCCGGCACGGTAATCAGCAGCGTCGCCGCAAGTACGATCCATGAGCTTTTCTTTTTCATTCAGTTTATTCCTCCCGTTATAATTCCCAATCTCATCTTCTATAGTGACTATCATTCTTCCCCGAATTTAAGCGGATAAGACTGAGATCAAGAAACTAATTTCTGCTGTTAATCGGGATATACGGTTCATTCTTCGAAAGAGAACGGTACGCCGGACGCATAATTCTTCCGCAGGTTTCCATTTCCTCAATTCGGTGCGCGCACCACCCGGCGATGCGGGAGATCGCGAACAGCGGCGTATAGAGGTCGCTTGGAATGCCCAGCATTTCGTAAATGAGCCCGGAATAGAAATCGACATTTGCGGAGATGACCTTCGTATCTCCCTTAACCTTTGCGAAAACGTCGGGAGACAGCTTCTCCACACGCTCAAACAGCTCAAACTTCTGAAGCATGCCGCGCTCTTCCGCCATTTTCAGCGCCTTTTCCTTCAAGATGAGCGCCCTTGGGTCAGAAAGCGTGTAGACCGCGTGACCCATACCGTAGATTAAACCGGAACGGTCGCCGACCTCCCTTTGAACAACCTTCTCCAGATAATGCTCCAGCTCCGTCTCATCTTCCCAGTTATGTACGTTCTCCATGATATCGTTCATCATCATCATGACCCTGTGGTTTGCGCCGCCGTGCTTCGGTCCTTTTAAAGAACCGATCGCCGCAGAGATTGCGGAGTAGATATCGGTGCCTGTGGAGGAAAGTACGCGCGCGGTAAAGGTCGAATTGTTTCCGCCGCCGTGCTCCGCGTGAAGAATCAGGCAGATATCCAGCAGCTTTGCCTCTTCATCCGTGAACGAGCGGTCCGGTCGGATTGCGTTGAGGATTGCCTGGGCGGTGGAGTGCGAAGGGTCGAGCGGGTGGAAATACATGCTCTGTTTGTCAAAATGACGCCGCTTGACCTGATAAGCGTAGGTCATAATGGTAGGCATGCGCGCAATCAGCTCGATGGCCTGGCTCATATTATTCTCCAGCGAGGTGTCGTCCGGATTTTCATCGTAGGAATACAGCGCAAGCACCGAACGCGCCAGCTTGTTCATAATATTTTTCGACGGTGCCTTAATAATCATATCCTCTGCGAAATACTCCGGCAGCTCACGGTAGCTGTTGATCAAACTGCAGAAGCTTTTCAGCTGAGCTTCGGTCGGGAGCTGACCGAATAAAAGCAGCCAACAGACCTCTTCATAGCCAAAGCGGTTTTCGGCAATACATCCGTCAACGATATCCTCTACATCAATGCCGCGGTAGGTAAGCTTGCCGGCGTCGGGAATGCGTTCCCCGTCGGCAATCAGGTAGCCGTGTACATTACATATTTTGGTCAAGCCGGCCATCACGCCGGTTCCGTCGGGATTCCGCAAGCCGCGCTTCACCTGGTAAAGCTCAAATTTCTCAGGGGGGATCCTATTGTTAGCCCGGAATTCATCGCAAAGGTTTTCCAGTTTCTGATTGTAGGTTTTGTGGACTATATCTTCCATTCTAAACACCTTTTCTCCACACAAAATATGGATCAATACCGCCGCCCCGCGTGGTGGATACAGCGGGAATTTTCTTTCTTTATAAATATCTTATTTTAATATTTTATATCACGCTATGGGTAAAGTCAAGTAAACAGGTTCCTACATAATCGTGCTTTTTGCAGCAAAAATTGTTTAAAATTTCATAAATATTTCACATTCAGACATTTATGAAATATTTTTAGAAAATTATGAATAATTGCAAGTTTGCAAATGTAAAATGTATTACGGCTACCGCGACAGAGGAGTGTGTAAAATGAAGGGTAAATTAATATTGGGGTTCCTCTTGTTTTTCACTATGTTTGCCGTTCCGTTCCTGGCGACAGGTACAAAAGAAACGGACAAGGCCGAGCGTGCCTCCCCGTCGTCAGGACAAAGCGCGGCGCAGCCCTCCGCGGCCAGTCAGCAGAGCGGCGCTCCCGGGGTTAATCCCGCCTCCGTATTCCGGATTCAGGATACCTCCAGCAACAAGGTCATTTCCGTTAGCGACCGGGATTTTCTTTTTGGCGCGATCGTAACTGAAATGTCGCCCGATGCGCCGCCGGAGGCATTGAAGGCGCAGGGTGTTGCTGCCTACACCTATTATAGCCGCCTGCGGGAAAAACAGCGGCAAAGCGCCTCATCCGGCGGCGCGGACTTTACCGCCGACACGCAGAACTGGCTGATCTACGTTTCCAAAGAACAGATGCAGTCGCGATGGGGCGATCAGTTTAATTCCTATTACCAGAAGCTGACGTCTGTGGTGGACGCGATTTACGGGCAGGTATTAAAAAGCAACGGAGAACTGATTGACGCGACCTATTACGCGATTTCCTCCGGAAAAACGGAAACCTCGGAGGATATCTGGGGCGGGAAGCGAAGCTATCTGGTAGCTGTGGCAAGCCCGGGAGACGTATTTGCAGGCGGATACCAGACCACCGTCGTCATGGATGAAAACAAGTTTAAAGCAGCGGCGCAGAAAACCTCTCCCAAAATAGACCTCGGCGGAACTGCCTCCTCCTGGATTGGTGAAATCAAGCGCACCGGCTCCGGCTCCGTGGAAACCATCGTAATCGGCGGCACAAAAATCACCGGTAACGACGCCCGCAGTGCCTTTGGGCTTCGCTCCGCTAACTTTACCGTGAGCTATGCCGACGGCAGCTTCACCTTTGTGGTCAGGGGCTATGGGCACGGGGTAGGCATGAGCCAGACCGGCGCGGAATACATGGCAAATCAGGGCTCCACCTACCGCCAAATCCTTTCCTGGTATTACCCCACGACCACGCTCACCACAGCAGGTATCGTCGATTAACTACCTAACATAAAAGGGAAGCCGTCTAGCTTCCCTTAATTTTTATATTACGCATAAAAGATCAGCCGCCGAGGTAAGCGCTGCGAACCTTCTCGTCGTTGGCAAGCTCATCCGCGTCGCCCTCCATTGCAATGGAGCCGGTTTCAAGAACATAGGCACGGTTTGCGATTTCAAGCGCTTTTTTTGCGTTCTGTTCCACCAGAAGAACCGTAACACCGGACTGATTCACATCACGGATGATATTGAAGATTTCGTTTACCAGAAGCGGAGAAAGCCCCATGGAAGGCTCGTCGAGCAGCAGCATCTTCGGGTTGCACATCAAGGCGCGGCCGATTGCCAGCATCTGCTGTTCGCCGCCGCTCAGGGTGCCCGCAAGCTGCCTGCGGCGCTCCTTCAGGCGCGGAAGGCGTTCAAATATTTTTTCGTAGTCCTTTTGAATCTGATCTCCGTCATTGCGGATAAAGGCGCCCATCTCCAAATTTTCCTGCACTGTCATTCTCGCGAAAATTCTTCTTCCCTCCGGAACCTGCGCCAAACCGAGCTTAATGATTTTATGCGCCTCGGTATTCAGCAGATCATTCCCGCAGAAGGTAATTTCACCGCTCTTCGGCTTCACAAGTCCGGAAATTGAATGCAGCGTCGTGGTTTTTCCGGCACCGTTCGCGCCGATGAGGGTCACGATTTCGCCCTCGCCCACCTCAAAGGAGATATTCTTTATCGCGTGAATTGCGCCGTAGTAGACTTCCAGATTTTTTACAGACAGCATCGTTTCCATATCATTCACCCCCAAGATACGCGGCGATTACTTTCGGATTGCGGCGTACTTCCTCCGCGGTGCCCTCCGCGATAATTCTGCCGTAATCCAGCACGACGATATGCTCGCAGATTCCCATAACAAAATTCATGTCATGCTCGATCAACAGTATAGAAATTTTAAATTTATCACGAATCAGAGCGATGGTTTCCATCAGCTCCTTGGTTTCGGTCGGATTCATTCCGGCGGCTGGCTCATCAAGCAGCAGAACCTTCGGGTTCGTCGCCAAAGCGCGCGCGATTTCCAGCTTGCGCTGCTGACCGTAAGGAAGATTCCGCGCGTAATCGTGCGCGTGTTCGTCCAGACCAAACACCTGCAAAAGCTCATGGGCACGGCGTGAAATCTCCTTTTCCTCCCTGCGGTAGGCGGGCAGGCGGAAGATTCCGGAAAGAACGGAGTATTTCATCTGGCTGTTCATTGCAATTTTCACGTTATTGATAACAGAAGCGTCTTTGAACAGGCGGATATTCTGAAAGGTTCGGGCAATCCCGTTTTGCGTGATCTGGTAGGTTTTCTTGCCGACTATGCTGTTTCCCTCCAGCTCAATCATTCCGGCGGTCGGAACATAAACATTGGTAAGCAGATTGAACACCGTGGTTTTACCGGCGCCGTTCGGTCCGATCAAACCGATGATCTCGCCCTCGTTAATCGAAAAATGCACATCCTCCAGCGCCTGAAGACCGCCAAAGGAGATACCGAGGTTTTTTGTTTCAAGTACGGACATAAATCAGCCCTCCTTTCCGGTGGTCGGCTTCTTTTTGCCGCCGTTGCGGCGCGTCAGCTTTTCGTAGGTTTTTAAAAGTGAGAGTTCGCTGCGCCCAAGCAAGCCTGTGGGGCGGAACAGCATGACACAGATCAGAACAATCGAGTAAAGAAGCATTCTGTAATCAGAGAAGCCGCGCAGTGCTTCCGGCAGAACGGTGAGCACGGTAGCGGATATAACGGAACCCGTAATGGAGCCCATACCGCCAAGAACCACCATAACCAGAATCTCTGTGGAACGGTTGAAATCAAACTTGGACGGATCGATAATTCCGATTTGATGCGCGTAAAGCCCGCCTGCCACACCGGCAATAAAGGCCGCCAGAATAAAAGCAAGCAGCTTATAGTAGGTAGTGTTAATCCCCGATGCCTCCGCCGCGATTTCGTCTTCACGAATTGCAATTACCGCACGTCCGTGGCGGGAGGTACCGAACGTAAAGTTGATAAAGATAACCAGAACCGCAATAAAGAACACATAGGTAAACATTGCGGTGGGGTTAAACCTGGAGTTGAGGGACTCGATTCCATACAGACCCTTCGCGCCGTTGGTGATGGTAAGATTGTTCGCGATTACGCGGATAATTTCACCGAAGCCCAACGTGATAATCGCCAGGTAATCGCCGCGCAGACGAAGCGCGGGAACACCGATCAGCACACCAAAGATCGCCGCCACAAGGCCGCCGATTAACAGGCCAATTGGAAACGCCACGGAAAGAGAAAGCCCCGAGTGCAGCGTAAACAGCGCGGCTGCGTAAGCGCCTACGAGCATAAAGCCCGCGTGTCCCAGAACCAGCTGACCAAGAAATCCGGTCACCAGATTCAAGCTGACCGCAAGAATCACATTGATGCACACCATTGTTAAAATATCGGAAAGATAATTGTTGATGATGCCCACGCGAATTAAAACGGTAAAGAGAATATATAAAACGACTACAATTGCCAAATTAACCGCGTAAGAAATTAATTTTCTCTTCGACATGAAAGCCATTTTTACACCTTCTCCCTAATATTCTTGCCAAGTACACCGGTCGGCTTTACAAGCAGAACCAGAATGAGGATGCCAAACACGACCGCGTCTGTCAGGTTGCTGCTGATGTAACCGTTGGTCAGGCTTTCGGCCACGCCGAGGATATAACCGCCCAGCATTGCGCCGGGGATACTGCCGATGCCGCCCAATACCGCCGCGACAAACGCTTTTAAACCAAGCAGACCGCCCATGGTGGGCTGAATCTGGGGGTAGGTGTTGCAGTACAGCACCGCGCCGACGGAAGCAAGCGCAGAACCGATACCAAAGGTAAACGCAACAACTGTATTCGTGTTGATGCCCATCAGCTTGGCCGCTCCCGCGTCTTCGGAGGTCGCGCGCATCGCCTTGCCGATTTTGCTTTTGTTCACCAGGAACTGGAGCGCGACCATCATAAGCACTGAAACAATAATGTTCAGAATCGTAGAGGAAGTCAGCTGCAAAGCACCCAGATGAATCGCGTCGAACGTAAACATTTTCGGCATTGCCTTGGAATCGGAGCCGAATAGAATCTGGAACAGGTTCTGTAAAAAAATGCTGACGCCGATTGCCGTAATCAGCAGGGAAATTCTGGGCGCATCGTGTGTGAGAAGCCTGTGGTAGGCAACCCGCTCAATCACGAAGCCCGCCAGACCGCAGAAAAGAATCGAGCCCAGAACCGCAAACCAGATCGGTATCCCCATCGTAACGAGAATAACAAATACGGCGTACGCTCCGACCATAATGATATCGCCGTGGGCGAAGTTAATTAACTGAACGATACCGTAAACCATGCTGTAGCCCAAGGCTACCAAAGCGTAAATGCTGCCTATGCCCAGACCGTTAATAATCTGAGATAAAAATTCCATAAATTCACCCTCCTTATTGAATTGAAACACAAGAAGCAAAACCGATTTTATGTCGTATCTCTCACCGCCGCTTGCGGACGCAAGAGATACGACATAATGCTGTTATCGTATTATGATTAAAATCCGAAAAGAGGGTGAATTCCTTCCCCCTCTTTTCGTTCTCTGATTTAATTTTAAGCGATAAAATTATTTTTTAAAATTTTCAACAAACTTATACTTGCTGTCGGCAATTGTGGTAATAACCGCTTCTCTGATCGGATTTCTGTTCTCATCAAAGGTAGTATTTCCGGTCAAACCAGGATAGTTAATCCCTTTGAGAGCGTCGTTGATCTTATCCGGGTCTGTGGAGCCCGCTTTGTTAATCGCGGCAGCCATCATACCCATTGCGTCATAGCCGAGAACAGCGAACATATTCGCGTCGGTTTTATATGTCTTTTTGTAAAGCGTGAGGAAATCCTGAAGCTTCGGGTCGGTGCTTTCCGCCGAATACTGGCTGCAGAAATAGCTTTCCTTCAGAGCGTCGAGGTTTCCTTTGTCAATCTTCTCCAGAACGCCGTCCCAGCCGTCAGCGCCGAGCAGCTTCGCGTTCAGACCAATTTCCTTTGCCTGTACGGCGATTAAAGCAACATCGGAATAGTAAACCGGAACCATTAAAACATCCGGATTGCTTGCCTTGATTTTTGTAAGCTGAGCCTTAAAGTCCTTGCTCTTGCTCGGGTAGCCTTCTTTATTGGTAACGGTCATGCCCGCCGCTTTCGCTTCCGCCTCAAATGCATCCGCAACGCCGGTGGAATAGTCGTCGCCGTTATCATAAATAATCGCGGCTGTTTTTGCGTTAAGCTTCTTCGCCGCATAATCAGCCATCAGTTCGCCCTGGAACGGGTCAATAAAGCAGGCACGGAAAACATTCTTGCCGGCCTTTGTAATATCGGCTGCCGTACCGGTCGCGGTGATCATCGGCAGATTGTCTTTAACCGCCTTTTGCGCTACCGCAATCGTCGGTTTTGATGTAACGTCACCAACCAGTGCGATTACCTTATCGCTCTGAACAAGCTTGTTATAAGCATTAACGGCCTCGGTTGCGTCACCTTTTTCATCATATGGTATGTACTGAATCTTCTTGCCCAGTAAGCCGCCTGCATTGTTAATTGCGTCGACCGCCAGCATCACGCCGTTGTTCGTGGCAATACCATATACGGATACATCGCCGGTAAGAGGTGCCAAGCCACCGATTTTAATGGTGTCCCCGCCTGCTGCCGCTCCGTTTCCCGCACAGCCTGTTGCAGAAGCTGCAAGCATTACCGCTGCCAGCGCAGCCGCCAAAATACGCTTTGTCATTCTGAATTACCTCCCAAGTTAATGAAATGTGGGTAACAAATATTCGTGTACAAAAATAGCCGGGTCACTCTTCGTCACGCGGCTTGCGTTTTATTCACAAAATATTTTATTAATGCTATAAATTATACTCCTGATTATTTACTTATGCAACTGTAATTTTTCAATTATTCGTGATTCCTTCTTATTATTGGCTGTTTTAACAAAACTACCTTACTTTTTTAACCGAGATACGATGAAAATGAAGTGAAGAAATCCGCAAATTGCAAAATCCCTTTGTTTTTCTTCCCGAATTTTTAAATACAAAACTCATATGAATTTGCCGTTTCTCTGTTGTATAGTTGACTATCAGTAACTCATTCTTTGAAAATATTTTTAAAGAATGAGTTACTGATGGTTGCAATTTTTAAATGGAGAGAATATAATAGGAACATCAACATATGAATACATGTTCATATGTTCAGGAAGGAGGAAAATAAATGGTTGACGAAGCTGACCGCTGTGAAGGAATTTGCATCCATGATAGCTTGATTGCAAAATCAACTGACCATATGCCTGACCTTGATACTCTGTTCTCTCTTGCAGAGTTGTTTAAAGTGTTTGGGGATACTACACGAATCCGTATCATGTGCGCGCTGTTGGAAAACGAGCTTTGCGTCTGTGATATTTCGGAAATACTCGGGATGGGGCAATCCGCCATCTCTCATCAGCTCCGACTGCTGCGCGCCGCGCATCTGGTCCGTGTGAGGCGGGATGGAAAGTCCGCGTTTTATTCTCTGGATGATGATCATGTCAAACTGATATTTGAGCAGGGGCTCAATCACGTAAAGGAGGCAAACCACAATGGCTGAACCAAATCATTGCGGCAGCTGCGCCTGCTGCGGACACGAACACGGGGAAGAAAAGGAGCATGAAAATCCCAAATTGTTTTTCCTTCAATTGATCTCCTCTATTCTGTTTTTTCTTGCCGGTATTTTAACGGAACACGTATTTCACAGCCCCGAGCTTGTTTCGGCAATCTGTTTTGCCGCTTCCATTGTCCTTGCCGGCTGGCAGGTCTCCGTTGAAGGGATAAAAGCCGCCCTAAAGCTTCGGATTGACGAAACAACCCTGATGACCATTGCGGTCGTTGCCGCGTTCTGCCTTGGGCAGTACTCCGAGGCGGCGATGGTTGCCATCCTGTTTCAGCTGGGTGAAATGCTGGAGGACAAAGCGGTTGACAAATCCCGCACGAATATTCAAAAGCTGGTAAATCTGCGCCCGGATTCCGCTCGAATTCTTGTCGAAGGGCAGGAGCGGCAGGTGCCTGCGGAATCCGTAACGGTCGGCGATACCATCCTCGTTTATCCTTACGAGCGCATTCCTCTTGACGGAATGGTCCTCAGCGGAAGCTCTTCCCTTGATACTTCCGCCCTGACCGGCGAGAGCGTACCTCTGGATGCCGGAGAAGGAACAGAAGTCCTTTCCGGAATGATGAACGAACAGGGTCCTCTCACCATTCAGGTTACCAAGGATTTTCACAACTCGGCAGCATCAAGAATCATTGAGATGGTGGAGTCTGCCTCGGCAAGAAAGGGGCAGGCGGAAAAGCTGATTACACGCTTTGCGGAAATTTATACACCGGTTGTCATTCTGCTGGCAATCCTTCTGATGGCGGTTCCCCCGCTTCTCGGCCTCGGGGAATTCCGCGTATGGCTTTACCGTGCTTTGATTTTTCTGGTTGCCTCCTGCCCCTGCGCGCTGGTCATTTCGGTTCCGCTCGGTTTTTATGCCGGAATTGGTGCGGCAAGTAAAAACGGCGTACTGATCAAGGGCGGAAAATATCTGGAAGCGCTAAGTAAAGCAAAAGCGGTTGTTTTTGATAAAACAGGAACACTGACAAGCGGAAAGCTGAGTGTAAAGAAGGTTCACACCGCCTCAAACCTGGACAGCGATGAGCTTCTCCGAATTGCCGCCTCCATTGAACAATACAGCGCTCATCCGGCGGCAAAAGCAATCCTGGAGGCTTCCGCCCGTTTTGAGCTTTCTCCCGCAAAAGAAATCGAAGAAATTCCGGGACACGGAATGATCGGCACGGTAAACGGAAGAAGAGTGCTCTGCGGGCGCAGGGCTTTGATGGAAGCAAACCATGTTGATCTGAGCGGCTCCGAGCCTGCCTCCATTTTTATCGCCATAGACGGCAAGCTGGAGGGCAGCATTGAGCTCAGCGACATCCCGCGTCCGGATGCTTCCGGCGGAATCGCAAGCTTAAAACAGCTTGGCATCAGCCGCATTGTGATGCTCACCGGAGATCATCAGCAAGCCGCGCAGGCCGCCGCCGCTGAATGTGGAATTGACGAGCTTCACGCAGGGCTTCTTCCGGGCGACAAGGTATCGATTCTGCAAGAAATCCGGCGTACGAGCGGTACTACGGTTTTTGTGGGTGACGGAATCAACGATGCCCCGGTGCTTGCTGCTTCTGACTGCGGTGTCGCTATGGGTCTGGGAACCGAAGCGGCGATTGAAGCCTCAGACATTGTTTTAACGGTTGACCGACCTTCCAAGCTCGCTCCCGCAATTCGCTTAGCTCGGCGCGCCATGGGGATTATCCGGTTCAACATTATTTTTGCGCTTGGGGTCAAGGCGGTTGTACTGGTGTTCTCCGCGCTCGGTTATACGCCGATGTGGCTTGCGGTATTTGCGGATGTGGGCGTTTGCATCCTTTCAGTTATCAATTCTTCAAGAATACTTGCTCTTCGCGGCGAGAAATAATTTATTTCATCCGATATCAATGATTAAAGCAGGGTTTCCGTTTGGAAGCCCTGCTTTTTTGTACTCAGTAACCCCCGGGTTGTGCCGGGATATTCAAAAGAGGTTTGGCGTTGAGTATGAAATACAAGTACCCCCACTCCCCATTTTCATGTTACAAATCAATTTGTCGTATCGCTTGCCGCAGCTCCAGCACAGCGGAAGGGATGACTGAAAACTCCCGGATTCCGCATCGGATATAGAATTCTGTTAAGGAGGTATCCGCAGCGGATTCCCCGCAGACTCCAACCCATATGTCGGCTTTTTTTGCACTTGCCGCAGCCATTTCAATCATACGTAAAACCGCCGGATGACTCGGGTCAAGTATATCGGAGACCGCCGGATTTCCCCGGTCTGCCGCCAATGTATACTGTGTCAGATCGTTCGTTCCAATGCTGAAAAAATCCGCTTCTGCCGCAAGCGCTTCGCTTATCATCACGGAGGCAGGGGTTTCTATCATGATTCCGATCTCCAGATGTGGGTCATAGGAGACCCCCTGATTTGCAAGCTCGTCACTTACTGCTTTAAGTATGGATTTTATCTCTCTGATTTCCTCCACAGATGTAATCATCGGAACCATCAGCGCTAATTTTCCATATGCCGAAGCGCGAAGCAGCGCTCTTAAATGCGGAATGAAAAGGTCTTTGCGCTTAAGACACAGTCGGATTCCCCTGCATCCCAGCGCCGGATTCTCTTCTCTGGATACATTGAGATAAGGAACCTGTTTGTCTGCCCCTAAATCAATTGTTCGGATAATAACGCGCTTTCCTTTCATCTTCCGCAAAATAGACCGGTAGAGATGAAACTGCTGCTCTTCCTCGGGCGGCTCGCTTCTGTTCAGATACAGAAACTCGCTGCGAAACAGTCCAATCCCGTCCGCACCGTTTATCACCGCCATATCGATATCTTCCGCGCTGCATGCATTGGCGTTGATCTCAATTTTAATGCCCCGCTTAGTAACGGCTTTTGCACCTCTCAGAGATTTTAAATCCATTCGCTGTCTTTCAAATTCCGTCTTCTTTTTCCGGTACTCTTCCATTGTCTGCTCATCGGGCTCCAAAATTACCGATCCGTCCGTTCCGTCGACGATGGTCATTGTTCCTTCCATTAACTCCCCGTACGCACCCGCCAGACCTACAACTGCCGGTATTCCCATTGTTCTTGCCAATATCGCGGAATGCGAGCTTTTTGATCCCTCGCGCGTAACAAAAGCAAGAATCATTTCCGGGTTCATCTGAACTGTTTCGCTTGGCATCAAGTCCGCCGCTCCGACAATTGTCTGACCCTTAAAGCAATCCATACCGACCGTCTTGGTTTGCTGCAAACAACGGATTAAACGCTTGCAGATATCAAAAATATCAGCCGCCCTGCCCCGCATGTACTCGTCATCCATCTTCGCGAACATTTCACAGTACTGTTTACCGGATTTCCATACCGCATATTCGGCGTTTACTTTTTCTTCCCGGATAATTTCTTGAATTGAGCGAAAAAATTCTTCATCCTGCAGCATTGTGATATGAATTTGAAATATCATAGAGCTTTTTTCATCAATCCGCAACAAAGCATTCTGATAAATTGCGTTTAACTCCTCAACGGACATTTTTCTGGCATTCTCCAACCGATTGAGTTCCAGATGGACTTCTGCCCGATGTTCCTTGGAAATTGCGTCATCCATTGTCGCGTAAAAAGATAACCTGCCGATGGCTATTCCTTTCGAGGCACTGATTCCGTTGATTTTCTTCATTAGGTCACCAACCTTGATCTATGTTATTGATAGATTTATTAACTCAATTGATAACACTAAGTTATATTCTGTTTCTTTTCCGGCTCCTCATCAGTCAACTTCTGGCACGAAGCTTATTTGCAATAGAAATATCACACAGCTGTTTCATACTGTATATCGCTGCCGTTTCTGTAATTTTATTCTCTTTTATATAATTATATACATTCTGGTTGTAGTATCTCAAATCAATGATATGAATTTCTGAAATATCCGCAGCTAGAAACGGTATCATACTGTTCGCATAAGAATCCTTTAAAATCAGCAGCTTTCTTCCATTTTTCACATCAGTATTTTTAACGATATCCACACTGTGGTTTCCGCCAAGAAAAGCGGAATATTTGTCTTTTTTTTGCAGGTAGTCTTGCCAGATCAGATTATTCCTGACTTGTTTTCCGGTCTGCTGCGTGATATTCATTTGCTTTTTCATCACCGGAAGAATCAATACATCCGGCTCCTGCGTTGACAGGATCGCTTTGGAATACAAAGTACCGTAGAACGGCTCAGACACTGGCTTAAAATCAAACTCAGCTTTCGATAAAGCCGGCAGTCCCATTTCCGTTACCAAAGCCTTATAGCCCTCATATGCACCATACGTGTTCCAATGGTGGTCAGTCTTATAATAATAATCGTTTCCGGTTTTATCGCTTAGCGTATCAAACAAGTCGATTATTTTTACATTTTTACCCGCGATTGCTTTAATCTGATTCAATTCCTCGCGCTGATCCTGATTCGGTGCAAAATCCGGCAGATTATTCGGCTGCTCCTGCGAACCGGATGGTACCGGCATAAAGTAAAATGGAAGGGAGGTTGTTTTCGCAAAAGTATTCAGCGCCATAATATTATCCCGAAAGGTGTCTGTACGGTTTGGCAGAAGCACCTCATAAATATGGTCACCTTTTCCAAAGTAAACGCCGCCCTCCGCCGGAGTAGTACTGTAATTGCCGCCTAAATCTCTTCTTCCTATGAATAGCTGCACCTGAGTGTTCAATGATACAAACGCTTTCCGCAGCATAAAATGATCTCCGACATAGTTTTCAATGGAATCCATGAAGCTTCCATCCTGAATGGAAGAAAGGGACAGCTTCGGGGCTGACTCCAATACGCGGTTCTCGTCTTCGGAAAAGCTTTGCTTCGGCGCAAAAACCAGAAAAGACATTCCGATTAAAATGGTAAGGAGCAGGAGAAGGGTTACGGCTAAATAGCCGGATTCACAGGTTTTTTCAGCTTCTTTTATTTTTAAAAACAGTTTCATACAGCCACCTTAAAAACGGAAGTAAAGGAAAGGATTGTAAGAATTATCGACAAGGAATGAGAGAGAGATTACAAATAGCGCCGCAAATCCAAAACACCAGATTACCTGTCCCGGTTTTCCGCTCTTTCTAAGCTTTTCTGCAAGCTTCCAAACCAGCGGGGTGCTGCAGAACGCTGCCAGAATAAAAACAGGTAAATAAGTGATCAAGGAATAAATTCCGAGCTTGTCCGCTCCCGAAGCGATTCCAAACATGGCTCCAACCATCCCGAACGCTTTTCGAATATCAGGATAAGAGAAAAAGACCCATCCAATTACAACAATGACAAAGCTATAGAGCCATTGAAAGATTTTGGGGATTTTATCCAACCATTTTTGCAAAAACAGCTTTTCAAAAATAATCAAAATACCGTAATATGCGCCCCACATCGCAAAATTCCAGCTTGCTCCATGCCATATTCCTGTTAACACCCACACAATTGCCAGATTCCGAACATTCTTTAAAACAGAGCATCGGTTTCCGCCTAACGGAATGTAAACATACTCGCGAAACCAGGAACCAAGCGTTATATGCCACCGGCGCCAAAACTCCGAAACATTGCGTGAGATATAGGGATAGTTAAAGTTTTCAGGGAGCGTGAAGCCAAACATATTACCCAAACCGATTGCCATATCGGAGTATCCGGAGAAATCAAAATAAATTTGGAAGGTAAACGCCAACGCGCCGAGCCAAGCGGAGAGTGTCGATGGATTCCCCATATATTGAACTTTATCCGCCAGCTGCGCCAGCGTGTTTGCGATAAGAACCTTCTTAAACATGCCTACCAAAAATCTTGTTGAACCGGCAGTAAACTTTTCCAGTGTTTCCTTTCGGTTATGCAGTTGATCGGCCAAAAATTCATATTTTACAATCGGACCGGCAACCAAATGCGGAAAGAATGAAATGTAGGTTCCAAAATCAATAATATTGCTTTGAATCGGCGCTTCTCCCCGATATACGTCAATCGTATAGGACAAGGATTCAAAGGTATAGAACGAAATTCCGATCGGCAGTACCACCTGCGGCACCGGAACAGCAAGGCCGGACAGAGCATTGAAGGTATTCAGCAATAGACCGGAGTATTTAAAATATCCCAATAATCCCAGATTTACACAAGTACTGACAATCAGGATTATCTTTGCTTTGCTTTTGTTATGCCGGTATTTTTCAATCATTAGCCCCGCAATATAATCAAATAATGTTGTAAACAGCATTAAAAATACAGATACCGGTTCACCCCAGGCATAAAAGACCAGACTGAACAGGAACAGGCACAGATTTTTATATTTTCTTGGTACCAAATAATACGCCGCCAAAACCACCGGCAAAAAATCAAAGACAAAAAACAAGCTGCTGAATATCATCTTTACTATTTCCTTTATTCATACATAAATATTATTATTATTTTACGTTATTTTTCTTGGATTTTCAAGCAAAACGTATGATTATTACTACTTATCAATAAAGCACAAAGCAGCGGCCCGGGCTTTCGCCCAAACCGCTGCTACGCAAATACAACTATACTTATTTTGTTGAGATAGTAATAATTTAATTAAAAACTATGCTGTGCTTAAGATTACTCTTAGCCAATTACTGCAACAAAAGTCTTTGCGTTATTTACATAAACGCCAACCTTTGTGCCTACAGCACCATTAGAGGTAATCTTGTAGAGATAGCTGTTGCCAGTCTTGGAAACGAATTCAAGCTTGAATGCGTTGGAACCAAGGGAAACAGTCGGTGCAGCATCGGAAGTAACCTTGAAGGTGTATGAACCCTTAACGGTTGTATCCTTTGTTGTGTCGCATGTTGCGGTAATTGCCTTAACTGTTGCAACAAATATTTTATTGCCATTGAGGAAGATGCCAGTAGCAGAACCAGCATTACCAGTTGCAGTGAGTTTGTAGAAGTAATCATTGCCGTTTCTAGAAGCAAGTGCTACAGAGAAGACACCATTTGTGCCGGTTCCTACAACAGGAGTTATAGTTGAAGTAACCTTCATAGTGTAACTTGCACCCTTTGCAACAGATAGGGCAGAGTTAGTGTCAGCCTTAGCTTCCGGAAGAGCAAGAGCAGTTACAGTAACTTTTCCAGCCGCATAATCATCAAGATCATAACCGTCAGCATCCTGAAGGGTAGCAGATACAGTGGCTGTATTCTCTGAAGAGAATGTGGTATCGTAATTAACAACTTTAAGGGTTGCGGTGTTGCCAGTCGATGTAAGAGCAAAAACTTGATCGCTACCATCAATATCCCATTTAATTACAGATCCGGTCGGGATAGTAGTTCCAGTGGGATAAGCAGTTGCAGTAAAGGTTTCTGAATAACCCTTAGCGATTTTAGTAGTGGTCTTATTGATCTGGAGTCCAGCAAAGCTAAGTGTCTTCACTTTAAAAGTATCAATACTATTGCCTGTGCTCTTCTCAAGGGTAAATCCATAGGTTGTAAAATCGTCTTCACTTGCTGCATCAGAATCAGCCTTGAAAACAACTGTACCGGCTGCGAAGTTACTAGAAAGCTTTAATGTTGCAGAAGATGCGCTTCCAGTAATATAAAGCTTACCAGGAACAATTGTCAAAGTGCCATCGCCATCAACATCCTTTGTCTTCACAGAACCTGTGAAAGCGATATTACTATCACTGCCAACCGAAATTGTGTCAACAGTTACATCGCCAGTTACAGTAACATTCGTATCTTCATTTTCTGTTGATATTTTGGCATTCTTAGCATTTACCGGAGCAGCGACTGTAGCAGTAAACTCATCGGAAGAGTTACCAAAAGCCACCTCAGTATTGCGATAATCTAAATCAATTGTGCCAGTGGAAACAGACTTTTCGCCTGTAATTTCAATTTTTCCGCCATCATCTTTGGACTTAAAGCCACTAAAGGCAATCTTGGAAGAATCTGCGAAAATAGTTGCACCTGGAGCAGTAATTTTACCAGTTGTAACTGCAGTATCATCGTTGTTGGCATCAAGAACTACAGCCTTCTTAGTTTCGATATCGCCGACATTACCTGCATACACCTTTACAGTTGCATCGCTAACATCTGTAGTTGTAATTTTGCCAACTTTACCTTCAGAAACCTCAACGACAGGTGATCCAGTAGAAGTATCTTTTAGTTTTATGTCACCGACTTTGGATTTCGCGTCATCCACAGATATTTTTCCGCCAAGCAGAGCGACTTCGATACCATTAGAAACAGTAGCTGCACCCACATCGATACTTGTAGCTTCGCCGGTCAGTTTTGCAATTGAACCGCTTTCTACATTAACCTTAAGAGTACCAGTAGGCAGAACAACCTCTGCGTCTTTTACGCTACATTTATATGCAACGTTGCTCTTACTCCAAGTAGCAACAGTATCACCATCATCTTTCTTAATGGTTAAGTCGCCAGCAGCAAAGTTGTCAACCTTCGTCAAATCAACTTTCTTTTCGATCTTAGACTTGAAAGTAAACTTATCATCAGATTTGGAGGATACTCCACCGCTAACAATCTTCTTTGCCGTGAAAGTCAAATTCTTAGCAGAAGTATTCTTAGTAACCGTTGCAGTTACCGTTGTGCCATCAGTTGTTAAGGCAACATCATTGTCAGAAACCTCAACATAAGCTTGAGCAGCTCCAAGGGATGCAGAATTTGTAGTAACAGCAACTGGAGTATAAACAGCCTTGGCACTACCATTGTTGGGGTGAGTCGAACCATAGGTTGCTACAGAATAGACTTTTAAGCCTTCAGTTGCATCTTTGTTCTTAGCCAGAGTATCCAAATCATCCGGAGCTTTACCAGAATCCTTGGTTGTAGGCTTAGCAATCACAAGGTCATCTTTGTCTAGAACATAAACGGTAAACTCTTTATAAGCCTTAACCGTAATGTCATTGCCATCATCATCGGAACGTTTAGCCTTGTACAGAACGGAAAGAACTTCTTTTCCGGATTTATCCGTACTCTTCAAAGTAAGACTTGCTTCACCATTGTCGTCAATGTTCCACTTCACAAGAGAAGTACCGGATACATGGGAAATAGCAGAAATTTCAACATCAGAAGCATCTTCATGCTCTTTGTTTTCAACTTTTGCATTCGTCCATGCTAACAGACCACTAAACGTTTTGTTGGCTGAATCGCCGTTGACAAGAACGATTTTATCATCGTTGCTTGTATCGGAAACTGTGCCGCTCTCAGTCTTACTAGACGCGAAAGCGAAGTTTGCTGAAAAGCTTGTTACTACAAGTGCTAAAGCAAGCACAAGAGAAACAACTTTTCCTGTGATTTTTTTCATCCTTTTTGTCCTCCTTAAAATAGTTCGTTGTGCGTATTTGCGT
>JAEZWL010000176.1 GCA_023420245.1 Bacillota bacterium
CCAGAACAACTCCGTATTTTTCCTTTATGTATTCATAAACGACTGTTCCGATCAGGATATGATTCCTGCTGTTCATCGTCGCTGTAATCCTCCACGATTCAAAGATTTAAAAACCACTCTTACTATATCAGATTAAAAAATTTTTTAATCTTTTAAACGTATATCCAAATCTTTCATTCAACACATGAAGAAGGACTTGATTTATCCGGGCGGTATAGCAGATGCTTTACCGTATCCCAAAGAATCGGCGCGGCCTTCTCCATTGAATAGGACAGGCAGAGGCGTTCCGTAAAACGGTGTGCATCCTTGCCTAAAGGGCCAAAATTCAGGAACGGAATCTGAAGCCCGGCAATTTCTTGGAGCGGGATATGGTAACCCGCGTCCCAAACAGGAAAATTCTGTACCAGCTCATCCATATCCAGCTTTTCCGGCAGACCGAGGTAGCTCATATCGGACAAACCGAGAAAATACGGCTCGATTTTAATCTCTTCCCGATAGGTGTTCTTTGCAATTTCGGCTATATACCGGCTCAGCTCCCGGATGGGACTGTCCTGCGGCAATTCGCCGGAATGCGGATAAAACGGCGGGGCAAAGAATACGATAACCATTGGGTCGCGGTACGGGCAAAACTGATGCACCTCCCGAACAATTTCGACTGAAAATTCACGCAGGTCTCCGTATCGGTTCCGCGTACCATGGCTCTGGACAAAAACCTCCATATGCTTTTCAAACCTTGAGCCTTCCGCCTCCCGGCACCACTGCCAAAGCTGCCTAAAAGTGACCACCTTCACCTGCCGGGCAGGCACAGACGCAGCTTCTCCTGTTCGCTCAAACCGCTTTTCCGCCATTTTTTGAAGATCGGTTATCACCTCTTCAAAGGCATCCCGCGCCGCGGCAACCAGTTTTTGCATAACCTCATCGGGAGTACTGGTTAGCGTCATGAAATTAAAATAGGTATACGCCGCGACCGGAGACTGTACGGAATACGCCCTTTTCATATCCGACTGCTTCAGGCAGACGGGCGGCGGAACGGCAACGCCGCAGGAAACATCCGAAAAATCGGAATTCGCGTCAAGCCTTTCGATAATTTTTGCGGTCAGACGGTTCGGGTTCAACCCCGAAAGCGGCTCGCAGGCGTGGGTTTCCTTACCGACACAATAAAACACCGGAAGAAGCTTCCCCACCGTTCCGGTATACAGATATTTCGTCCGATCTCCCGGATACTTTGGAAAATGCGGCTCGGAAACGAGGCAGCAGAGATATTCCAGCCCCTGCTCCTTTTGAAAGGAGGATAAATATTCCACAGCGGCAAGCATTCCGGCGGAATTCGCCTCTTCATCCGGTACAGACAGAAACAGAATATTTCCTTCAAAGTGCTCCAGCTCGATCGTCATCTGCGTTATAATTTCCAAATATGCCGCAATCCCGAACTTCATATCCATAACGCCGCGCCCGAACAGGTAATCGCCGGATTCCAAATCCCCGGCGGCTTCGCGGGGGAGGCTTCTTTCAGGATGCTCCTTCAAAAATCGCGTATAGGCAGGCGGGTCAAACGCCAGTTCCTTTTGCATCCCAAATTCTTCCACACCGACCACGTCAAAATGGCTGAGCAGGATCACGGTTTTCGGGCTTTCCAACCCACCCCTCAGAAAAGCGGAAACAAAGCTGCGTGAGTATTTATCCCCCGGGATGTGATGATTCCGTATCCATTCAGGATGCTCCTGAAAATACGGGCTGCGCCGGAGCATCTCTCCTATTTTATCCGCCATCACCCGCTCTCCATCCGTTTCCGAAACACTCGGAATTCCGCAAAGCTCGAGCAAATTGCGAAGAATCCTGTCTTTGTTCATTAAAATCCCCCGATTGCAAATCATGTATTTTTTACATTATAACACGGATTTCAACAAAACATTCTGCTTCGTTTTATTTTGCCTCAATATTGAAATCGTGCAGGCAATGCGTTAGAATGTTTTTAATATGATTTTAATTTTTCGTAAATTGTCTTTAAAGTCTTTTTTGTTAAGATACATTCATAGTAAACGCAGAAAACCTGCAAACATGATTTACAACAAAAAGGAGATTTGATTATGACAACATTAGAACAGGTGGAAAAACTCCGCGATAAGGCAAACGTAAGCTATGATGAGGCACGAGCGGCACTGGACGCGGCAAACGGAGATTTGCTGGAGGCCCTGATCCTGCTGGAAAAGCAGGGTAAGGTAACCGCACCCGAGGGCGGCGGTTATTACAGCAGTGAAAAACAACCTCCCTGCGCAAGCACAAATCCCGGCCCGAATAACCAGTATTGGGAACAACCGCCTTATAGGAATTACAACAACGGCGAGAGCTTTGCCTCTATGATGAAGCGATTTGGGCGTTTCTGCCTGAAAATCCTTCAAAAAGGCAATGCCAATTCCTTTGAAGTGCTGAGGGGAACGGAGAGCAAAGCCTCCATGCCGATTACCGCTCTTGTACTTCTGATTATTTTCCTGTTCTGGGTAACCATACCGCTGCTGGTAATCGGGCTGTTTTTGGGGTTCCGTTACCGTTTTGTGGGTCCTGATTTCGGTGCCGACCCTGTAAACCACGCGATGGAAAGCGCGGCCAACGCGGCAGAGAGCCTGAAAAACTCTTTGAACAGCTGCGACAAATAATTTTTAGAACGGCAGGGTGTTTCATGAGCACAAAGATACTGATCGTAGAGGATGAAGAAAAAATAGCCCGATTTATCGAATTGGAGCTTGGCTACGAAGGCTATGCCGTAACAAAGGCTTTTGATGGAAGAAGTGGATTGGAACTCGCCGAAACCGGCGGGTTCGATCTCATTTTACTGGATATTATGCTGCCGCAGCTGAGCGGCATGGAGGTTCTGCGCCGTATCCGCCGAACCTCACAGGTTCCTGTGATTATGCTGACGGCCAGGGACAGTGTGACAGACAAGGTATTCGGGCTGGACAGCGGCGCGAGCGATTATATCACCAAGCCCTTTGCGATCGAAGAGCTGCTTGCCCGTATCCGCACCGCTTTGCGAAAAACAGTTTCAGCGGAACAGGAACCGGCGCTTTCCTGCTGCGGTGTTGTTCTCGATATCGGGCGGCGCACGGTTGCCTGCAAGGGCAGTCACATCGACCTGACAAAGAAGGAGTTTGATCTGCTGCAATACCTGATGAAAAACAAGGGACTGGTCATGTCACGCGATACCTTACTGGAAAATGTCTGGGACTTTGACTTTACCGGAGAAACCAACGCGGTTGATGTATATATCCGCTTTCTCCGCAGCAAGATTGATGATGTGTTTGGAATTAAACTGATACAAACCGTACGGGGAGTTGGGTATGTGATTAAGGATGAAGAATGAAACGGCACAAAGCCATTCCGACAGCCTTGGAAACCGGATTAGATTTTCTATCGTATTAAAACTGAACGCCAAACTGGTTCTGCGTACGGTTTCCACTTTTCTCAGCTTGAATATTATTCTTTGCGTCCTTTTCATTTCCGGCTTCGTTATCCATTCAGAGCGGCGCGCGGCAAGCACCGCAACTGTTTTGAAAGAGACCGAACCGCTTTCTGAAAGAGATAGCGCACTTTTGAAAATTGCCGGATGTGAGGTTCTTCCCGTTACAGAGAAGCCAAAAGGGATTGAAATTCCCGGTTTTTTGCAGCCCTATTTTCCCGAGCTGACGCGAGCGGAAATCCGGAAATTTGATTTTCCAAAAACGGAAGGGCTTTATTTCTGGCAGTATTGGGAAAGAGCCTCCTATCAGGTAACAGCAGAGGTCAACGGAAAAACCTATCTGGTTTCCGTTACGGCGGAGCAGGAATTAACCACTGCCCTGCATTGCTTCGCTGTTTTGTGCCTCCTACAGTTGTTTATGATCTTGAGAAGCATATCAAAAGGAGCGCAATCAATCCGAAGCACACTTCATCCGATTGAAGAGCTTGCCCAAGCCGCCAGAAGCCTCAACGAAGCCGGCACCTTCACACCGGAGGAGCTGGAAGCCCTTGCGGGCAAGCTGGACGGTATTAACGCCGCCAGACTCGACACCAGGATTCCGGTCGGCGACACGCAGAACGAGCTGAAAACGCTCGCTTCCGCGATTAACGGAATGCTCGATCGAATCAATGAATCCTACCGCTCGCAGGTACGCTTCGTGTCGGACGCCTCTCATGAGCTTCGCACGCCGATTTCCGTCATTCAGGGCTACGCGAATCTATTGGACCGCTGGGGCAAAAATGATGAAAAAACGCTGCAGGAGTCCATTAGTGCGATCAAGGAAGAAACTGCCAACATGAAAAATCTCGTGGAAAAGCTTCTGTTCCTCGCGCGCGGCGATAACAACACCATGAAGCTTCAAATTGAGAAATTCGACCTCTACGATCTGGCGCAGGAGGTCTTTAAGGAAACGCAGATGATCGACAGCGGTCACGAATACCGATCCGATATCTCTCACGTATTCCTTAACGCGGATCAGAGCCTGATAAAGCAGACGATGCGTATCCTGATTGACAACGCCATAAAATATTCTCCTGCCGGAAAGCAAATCTCCATCTCCGTATTCCGCGAGAACAATTTTGCCCGTCTTACCGTTCAGGATGAAGGAATCGGCATCCCTGCGGAAGCGCTTCCGCAGATTTTTGAACGCTTCTACCGCGCGGATGAATCCCGTGCCCGCACCACAGGCGGCAACGGGCTGGGTCTTTCCATCGCGAAATGGATTACTGAACGGCACGGCGGCCATATGGAGGTCTTGAGCAGGGAAGACTTCGGTACCAGAATTTCAATCTTACTGCCCGCCTTTACGCAGATAGAGCCCGAAACCAATGAAATAATAAAATTATGACATTTTCTCTCAAATTCCTTGCTATTTCCGGAAAATTATGTATAATTAGAGCGTTTAGCTTAAATTCATCAATTGGGAATTGATTGATGAACCGGAAAAACAAAATATGAGATTGAGGTGTCGTTATGCAGAGAGAAATCATCCAGGTAGAGCAAAAGGTTCCTTTCCTAAAAAGTATCCCGCTCAGTCTGCAGCACATGTTCGCAATGTTTGGCGCGTCCGTCATCGTCCCGCTGACCTTTGGAATCAGTCCCGCGGTCGTGCTGTTGATGAACGGCATCGGCACATTGTTGTTCATTCTGATTACAAAAGGAAAAGCTCCCGCCTATTTGGGCTCCAGCTTCGCGTTTATCGCGCCGGTTCTGCTGATTATTGATAAGAATTCTTCCATGAATTATCAATACGCTTTAGGCGGTTTTATAGCAGCCGGCGCTGTTTTCTGCCTTGTCGCGTTTATTATCAAGTTTTTCGGCGTAAAATGGATTGACACGCTCCTTCCCCCGGCCGCTATGGGCGCGGTGGTTGCGCTGATCGGTCTGGAGCTCGCCGGAACGGCGGCGCAGAGCGGCGGAATCGTAATTACGAATGCCGCAAAAAGCATTAACCCCAACAATGTCATCGTCTTTGTCGTAACACTGGCGGTAGCCATTTTCGGAAACGTCATGTTCCGGAAATTTCTGGCGGTTATCCCGCTGCTGATCGCAATTATTGTCGGCTATGTCCTTGCCTTTGCGCTCGGTCTTGTTGATTTTACGGCGGTGCATCAGGCTTCCTGGTTTTCCCTGCCCAACTTCTCCACTCCGATATTCGACCTGAATGCAATCAGCATTATCATCCCCGCCTCTCTGGTGGTTATT
The DNA here is from genome assembly GCA_023420245.1 of Bacillota bacterium. Lineage (GTDB taxonomy): Bacteria > Bacillota > Clostridia > Oscillospirales > Acutalibacteraceae > DATAML01. The sequence continues at coordinate 5,699 of JAEZWL010000176.1, forward strand.
TCAGAACATATCGGTCACCAGCTTGTAACCAGCAAAATTGTGAACCGCGACCTGATCAAGGATCCCGGGCTACACAGAACCCTGCTGGCGGATGGCGTCTCCACCATGCTTTCCGGCTTCTGCGGCTCGGTTCCAACCACTACATACGGTGAAAACATCGGTGTTATGGCGATTACGAGAGTTTACAGCGTGCAGGTCATCGGCGGTGCGGCAATCATTTCGATTTTGGTCGCCTTTATCGGCAAAATCACCGCCCTGATTCAGACGATTCCCGGCCCGGTCATCGGCGGCGTAAGCTTCCTGCTTTACGGCATGATCGCCGCTTCCGGCATCCGGCTTCTCGTGGAATCCAAAGTGGATTACAGCCGCTCCCGCAACCTTTGCTTAACGTCCGTTGTGTTTATCACCGGTCTAAGCGGCGTTTCCATTCCGATTGGCGCGGTTGAGCTAAAGGGCATGGCGCTCGCTACCATCGTCGGTATGGTTTTAAGCCTGATTTTCTACCTGATCGATCATTTCCATCTTGCAAACGACTACGAAGAATAAAAGCAGGACACACAGAGCAGCGCTTTGTGTGTCCTTTTTTTATAGCCCCTCTGGTTTAACCGAACCCTTTCGGTCAACCCCCCCCTCCGCATAAAGCGAACAATTATTAGTAAGTTTTTATTGTTCTGTTTTAGACTGACGTAAAGGCGACATTTTTCTTGAACGCAAATTGAATTCAGTATTTTGCTTGCTTTCTGTGCGGGGAGGAAGAGAGAAACGTATTATCTCAAGCGTAAGCGGATCTTTCACTGTGTATTTTAATACAATCAGACTTCAACTTCTCGGCATATTATACTATTTTTCGACTTTTGTTGAAATGGAATTGAAATAATTACCAAGATAAGCTATACTTTACGTAGGCAATTAGGCTGCCCGAGGAATAAATAGAAAAGTAGGAGTGGAATATGAAAGAGATAAAGATTGTCGTTGTTGACGATTCGCCTTTCTCAGTCGCAATGTTAACCAATATGCTGGGAGAAAGCGGATTTCATGTTGTCGGCAGTGCCAACTCATTGGAAGAAGCGGTAAACGCGGCGAAAACATACCACCCGGATGTTGTCACGATGGATATGACAATGCCCGGCGCAAACGGAATCGAATGTACAAAAGCGATCCATCAGGTAGACCCCACGATTAAAGTAGTAATCGTCAGCTCCATGATGGATGAAGAAATTGTGAGAAATGCCAGAAAGGTACACATCTCCGGTTATATTCAAAAGCCTGTTGATCCCGAAGAGCTTTCCCTGCTAATCAACCGCATTATGGCGGATGAAGAGCTGTTTACCGAGCTTCAGGAACTGTATTACACCGTGTTTAAGGAAGCGCTGACCGATACATTTAATAAATTTTTCCACTCAGTCCCCGAATACACACAGGAAGACAACTCAAACCGCGAGCAGGTTTCCAGGGGTGTTTCCGTCGTTATGGGGATTATCGGAAAATATGGCGGAAGAATGATACTGGATATGTCTTATGATACCGCAAAGAAAATAACCGATACCCTGCTGAAAAAAGATATCCAAAACAAGCAGGAAATTATAAATACTATGGCTGAGATAGCAAACATCGTAGCCGGTAACGCCTGTTCGCTCCTGAATAAGAGCAATAAGCTTCTCGGGCTGCGCGTTGCGCCGCCTACCGTAGTTTACGGCGAATCCTTAAACATTTCCAAATCCGAGCTGGACTGCCTCGCTTCTACAAAGGCAGAATCTGTGTTTGGAGAAATTTATATGAGTATCGGCTTTAAAAGGGGCGAATGTGAATGAACAGCGAGCTGGCACAGCCATTTATTAATTCTTTTTTAAGTATTTTCCCTCAAATCGGGTTTGAAAGTGTACATAAAGTCGGTATAACCGAAATCGGAAAAAACATTGAAAGTCCGGGCGTAAACGTGATTATCGGAATGGTAGGCAACCTAAAGGGAAATGTTATTTACGGTATGAGCGAGGATTGCGCCAAAACCATCGCATCCACCATGATGATGGGGATGGAAGTCACCGAATTTGACGCGATGGCACAGAGCGCGGTTTCCGAGCTCTGCAATATGCTCACCGCCACCACCTCCACAGAATTTACCTCCATGGATATTAAGACTGATATTTCAACTCCAACCTTAATGTATGGTAATTTTACCGCCTCGGCAAGCTATGAGCACGTCATTCAGATTGAAATGCAGCTTCTTGACTTTCCGTTTTTTATTTATTTCTCACTCGAAAAGAACAGCTAAAAAACACGCAGCTTGCCGCTTGGCTGGCTGCGTGTTTTATCTATTAAGAACGCTCTAAAATTTTTGAAGCTCATACGCTTCCTCGGCGGCGGCGACAACATCGTTGAGCGCGGCGCCCTCCGAAGCTCCCAGCGCGGCTCCGATCGTGCCCTCTAAAACAGGGGCGTCGGCAAATACAACCTGTTTTTTCTTTTCATCATCCAGCAGATTAATCGCGCTCTGTGCGCTGGCAACCGAGCTTCCGAGATCAAAGATCATAACAACGCCGTCCCCGGAGTCCGCGGTTAAGATCGCCTCCATGATTCGTATCGACTCCGTACCGTTTAGTCCGTTGTCCACTCCGCCCACGGCTACAATCCTAACCTTGTTGTCGGTTACCCGGTCAGCAATTTCCTTCACACCTTCCGCAAGCTTTTTGCTCTGGGATAGGATTACGATTCCAACCATTTCATTCTCTCCTTTTACCGGTTCAATTTACTGAAGCAGTACCATTATATATGATGTTCCACTGTTCTCTATGACGGTTCGCTTCCTCTGCCCGTGGAAGAGCGTACATAGATTCAATCTGTTTGAAAAGCAAAAATAGTCGAGAGACTATTTGTTAAATAAGGTATGATTAAGCTCGTCAGGAGGTGATAGAAATGAAGGAACAGGTGATAGCGGTTCAGCGGATGCAGGATTATATCGACCTGCACTTACATGAAAATGTTACGCTGGCTGAGCTGTCAAAGGCCTCCCTGTTTTCCCCGTGGTATTCCTACCGGCTTTTCAAGCAGTATACCAATCTGACGCCCGCCGATTACATCCGGCGGCTGCGGCTGTCAAAATCCGCGCTGCGTCTGCGGGACGAGAGCTGTAAGATCATTGACGTTGCCTATGATCTCGGGTTTGGAAGCGTGGACGGATACCAGCGTGCATTCTTCCGGGAATTCGGCTGCAATCCGGGGGATTATTCCGAAAAACCGGTTCCTTTGTCTCTGTTCACCCCCTATGGCGTTAAATATCGAGAGCTTAGAAAGGAGAAGAATACTATGGAGCCAGTAAAAAGCATCTTTATCCAGGTTATTGAAAAACCGGCGCGTAGGATTATCCTGAAACGCGGCGTCAACGCTTCTGATTATTTCGCGTACTGTGAGGAAGTGGGGTGCGAAACCTGGGGACTGCTCACCAGTATGAAATCCATCAGCAATGAACCTGTGTCCCTTTGGCTTCCGCGCCCATACCGCAAGCCCGGAACCTCCGAATACGTGCAGGGTGTGGAGGTTGCTGTGGATTACGACGGTGAAATTCCGGAAGGCTTTGATGTGATTGAGCTTCCGAAATCCCTATATTTAATGTTTCAGGGAGAACCGTTCGAGGAAGAGAAATACTGCGAGGCAATCGTGCAGCTGCAAACGGCAATCGAAAATTATGACCCCGCTGTGGTCGGTTACGCCTGGGACGACTCCAATCCACGCATTCAGCTGGAGCCAATCGGAACAAGAGGATATATTGAGCTTTGGCCGATTCGGCAAAGCACGCCCCAAAAATAAGGAACGCTGAAAGTGAAAATTCACCGCACAAAAATGCCGTCCGGAATCAAACCGGACGGCATTTTGTAATTTATACATTAAAATTGAAGTATGCGTTCGTATTATTGTAGGAAATATCCTGCACCATTTTACTGAGTGCCGGAATATCATTGGGGTATTCCCCGTTTTCGACCCATGTGCCGATCAGGTTGCACAGGATTCGCCTGAAATACTCGTGCCGCGTATAAGACAGGAAGCTGCGGGAATCCGTAAGCATTCCCACAAAATTCCCCAGAACAGAGAGGTTCGCAAGGCTGGTCATCTGCTCAATCATTCCGGTTTTTGTGTCACTGAACCACCAGGCGGCGCCATGCTGCATTTTTCCGGCTGCGGAGGTTCCCTGGAAGCATCCGATTACCGTATCTAACATCTGATTGTCGTTAGGATTCAGAGAGTACAGAATGGTCTTGGGCAGTTCGTTGCTTCGGTTCAGCGCGTCCAGAAACCTGACGATTCCCTGCGCGCTGTCACGGGTTGCGATGCAGTCGAATCCGGTATCCGCCCCCAGCTTCGCAAACATCAGCGCGTTGGTGTCGCGGATGGTACCGTAATGAATTTGCATCACCCAGCCGCGCCGCGCATATTCTTTGCCGAGAAAAACCAGAATCGTATATTTGTACTGATCGACTTCCTCTTGGGTAAGGGATTCTCCCGCCAGAGCCTTTAGGAGAATTGCCTCCGCCTTCTCTTCGCTCACCGGACTGTGCATCACATAATTCATTCCGTGGTCAGAAGCCCGGCAGCCTGTAGCCTGAAAGAAATCCAACCGGTTTCGCAGGGCAAGATAAAGCTCTTTCAGCGTATTGATGCCCATTCCGCTGGCTGTTTGCAGCGCGGACACATATTCCGCAAACGTCGGCTTCTCGATATTCATGATCTTATCGGGGCGCCAGGTGGGCACCACCTTTACCATGCAGGCTGCGTCCTCCTTGATTTTCCGGTGCCATTCCAGCGTGTCCACGGGGTCATCCGTAGTAGCAATCAGCTTTACATTGGATTGTTCGATGATGTTACGCACGCTTAAGGTTTTCAGCTTTTCATTGCAGAGGTTCCATACTTCTTCCGCTGTATCGGCATTCAATACGCCGTCATAGCCGAAGTAACGCTTCAATTCCAGATGCGTCCAGTGATAAAGCGGATTTCCTATTGCCTTGGGTAATGCTTCCGCAAACTGCTGAAATTTTTCCCGATCAGAGGCATCTCCGGTAATCTTGTCCTCCGGAACACCGTTGGAACGGATCATGCGCCATTTATAATGATCGCCGCCGAGCCAGACTTCCGTGATGTTGGCAAAGCTGTGGTCGAGCGCAATCTGTTCCGGGTTGATATGACAATGGTAATCGATAATCGGCATTTTAGCCGCATAATCGTGGTAAAGCATTTTTGCGGTTTCATTCGACAGCAAAAAATTTTCATCCATAAAATTCTTCAATCTTAAAATCCTCCAAATATTATTTCTCCGTCTGAAAAGTATCCCGTTCAACCAGCTTTGATGAAATGGTCACTTTCTGCGGCACATTTTTTCCTTCCAGTATATCGGTAAGCATGGTAATCCCTGTTGGGCACAGGGTATCGAGCATATTGTCCACTGAGGTGAGCGACGGGGATGAGCACTGCGCCAGAACCGAGTTGTTAAACCCGATTACAGGCATCTCAAGCGCCGCGCTTCGCAGTGCTTTCAGCGCGCCGATTGCCAGCAAATCCTCGGACGCCATCACCGCGGAGAATTTCACTCCGTCCGCGAGAAGCTTTGCTACCCTTGCGCCGGATTCCTCCAGTGTTTTTGGTGTTTTTACCAAAAGCTCATCACGGAAAGGAATTCCGTTTTTCAGCAAACCGTCTTTATAGCCGTCTATTTTGACACATCCACTGTAGGTGAGGGTATCGTACAGATACAAAATATCGCCGTAACCCTGTCGATGCAGCAAATCCACGTTCCGGCTCACAGCGGAACGCTCGTCGCAGATAACGCAGTAGGTGTTGGGCAGCTCGACCAAGCCATTGATAATAATGACGGGAACCTGGCTGGCTGCGCTTTCAATGTGCGTATTGTCCACATTTTCCTTAAAAGCGGAGCCGATCAGGATTACGGCGTCAACTCTTTTGGTAAGAAGAAGGTTCAGATATTTCTTTTTATCCTCAAGATCATTCCCGGTGCAGCATAAAAGGGCGTCAAAGCCCTGCTGGCGAAGCAAACCTTCCACCAGTGAAACAGCCTTTGCATAAAAAGTATCTGATATATCGGTGCACAATATACCAATCATCTTCATAGAATTCAGACCGAGACCCCGCGCGAACGCGTTGGGAGTATACTCCTCCTGCTGCATTACTCTGCGAACCTTTTCCCTTGTTTTTTCGCTGACGTTCCGGCTTCCGTTCAGCACTCGTGAAACGGTGGCGATGGAAACACCGCTTTGTTTGGCAATATCATAAATGTTCATAGGCTTCCTCTTTGTTGTAAGTACTTACAAATAGTATACTGCGATTCGTTTGATAAATCAATAGGATTCTGCGTAATTTCATTTGAATAATCTTAAAATTAATGGCAAAGATAAACAAATTAGTGCCGTTGTATCCCAATAGTTGATAAATAAAATTTATAATATCGACTCTTGACTTTTAACTTTTCAGTGCTACAATTACAGATTGTAAGTACTTACATTAGTGGAAGGAGCAATTTTTCTGTGAAAAAAATAAATGAGTTATACTGCCGCAAGCCCCGCGATATCAAAATGGTACAGTTTGGCGAGGGTAATTTTCTAAGAGGCTTTGTTGATTACATGGTAGACGTCGCCAATGAAAAAGGGGTATTCAACGGGGATATTGCCATAGTAAAGCCGATTCCCTTCGGCAGCCTGGAGCGTTTTCAAAAGCAAGACAACCTCTACACGGTTTCCCTGCGGGGAAAATTGAACGGCGAAACCTACGTGGAAAACCGTGTGATTACCAGCGTTCAAAAAGCAATTGACGCTTACGAAAGCTACGAAGAATTTATGGCGCTTGCGCGCCTGGACACCCTGGAATTCGTGGTTTCAAACACGACCGAGGCCGGCATTGTTTTTGATGCTGAGGATCGCTTTGACCTCACTCCGCCCAACACCTTCCCCGGCAAGCTTACCAAATTTCTTTATGAACGCTTTCAGGCGTTTGACGGCAATCCCGCAAAGGGTCTTACCATGCTGCCGGTTGAGCTGATTGAAAACAACGGAGTCAAGCTGAAGGAATGCGTTCTGAAGCTGATTGATTACTGGAGCCTTGGTTCTGATTTTAAAAACTGGGTCAGTAAAAGCAACGTCTTTTGCAGCACGCTGGTCGACCGTATTATTACGGGCTACCCGAGGGACGAAGCGGCAGAGATTTTCCAATCACTCGGTTATGAGGATGACCTGCTGGATACCGGCGAGCCGTTCGCGCTCTGGGTGATCGAAAGTGAAACCGATATTTCCGAAAGATTCCCGCTGGATAAAGCCGGAATGCATGTTGTTTTTACAAAAAACCAAAAGCCCTACCGCGAGCGGAAGGTCCGTATTTTGAACGGCGCGCATACCGCCACGGTTTTAGCCGGATTTTTAACAGGCAAGGACATTGTGCTGGAATGCATGAACGACAGACTGATCCGCCCGCTGATGGAAAAAATTATTTTTGAGGAGATCGTTCCGACCGTCAAGCTGCCAAAAGAGGAAGCCGAAGATTTTGCCAATTCCGTTCTGGAACGCTTTGAAAATCCGTTTGTCAAGCACGCGCTCCTTTCCATTTCTTTGAACTCTGTTTCCAAATGGAAGGCAAGGATTCTGCCCACCTTTCACGACAATTTTGAAAAGAACGGTACCCCGCCGAAGCACCTGACCTTCTCGTTCGCCGCACTTATGGCGTTTTATACCTCGGACGAGCTGCGGAACGGCGTGCTGATCGGTCACCGCAACGGCGAGGAATATGAAATCAAAGACGATCAAAAAGTACTGGAGTTCTTTGCCGCAACCAGTAAGCGTAAGTCCACACGTGAATTTGTGGAAGCGTTTGCATCCAACACGGATTTCTGGGGCGAGGACCTGACAAGATACAGCCGCTTCGTTGATATGGTGAGCGGGTATCTTGATGAAATCAAAGAGAAAGGAATGACAGCGGCTGTGGAGGCGCTGCTAAAGGAATAACCCGCATGAAATCACTTTACAAAATTAACCCCTCCGACAATGTCGCGGTAGCCCTGCAAAACTTAAAAAAAGGCGAACATATTACGCTGGAAGACGTCTCCGTTGTTCCTCAATCCGACATCACCGCCGGGCACAAGGTAGCAATCAAGCCGATTGCCCAAGGCGAGAGCATTGTGAAATACGGGTTCCCGATCGGTACGGCTGCCGAGGACATTCCCGCGGGCAAATGGGTGCATACCCACAACACCAAAACGCGCCTCGGCGATATTCTGGACTACACCTATGAGCCGGATATAAAAAAGCTGGAATCCGTCGAGCCGAAAACCTTTCAGGGCTACAAGCGAAAAGACGGCAAGGTTGGAATTCGGAATGAGGTATGGATTATCCCGACCGTGGGGTGCGTTAATTCCGTGGCAAAACGGATTGAAGACGAGTGCCAGAAATTTCTCACGCCGGAGCTGGACGGAATTTTCTCCTACAG
>JAEZWL010000182.1 GCA_023420245.1 Bacillota bacterium
AAGCGATTATAAGACCGGAACAGATTGCGGATATCAAAGAAAAATTGAAATCCCTGAATCTGAACGGTATCAGTATCACACAAATTATGGGCTCCGGCTGCCAGAAGGGCTGGACGGAATTCATCCGCGGCGCGGAGGTGGACTACAACTTCCTTCCAAAAATAAAAATCGAACTGGTTGTATCCGACGATCAGCTGGAGGATGTCATTGAGGCCATCATCTCAACCGCGCAAACCGGAGAAATCGGGGACGGCAAAATTTTTATCTCCGACATTCAGGATGCAATCCGGATCCGCACCGGCGAACGCGGCCTCGCGGCACTTGAATAACACCTATCGCCGAGCAGCTTGAACTATCTGTCAAACAGCGCGGCAGCTGTGGATGAATTCCACTGCTGCCGCGCTGTCGCGTTTCTTTTAAGTATTTGAAAGCCGCTTTCACTTCAAATGATTACTTCTTATTCTTTTCCTTTACATAGACCAGCTTATTATAGCCGTCACTGTTCCGTTCTGAATAAATATCGAAAATCTCCAATGATTTGCGCAGCGGCGTCAGCTTGCGAAAGCCATAGTTTCTCACGTCAAAATCGGGATAACGCCGTATCAGCATATTACCGATTTCTCCGACAAACGCCCTGCCGTCATCATCCGATATTTCCTGTACAATGATGCGTACGGCGCTCCTGATCGTTTCGAGCGGCGTCATTTCTTTGGCGTCCTCTTCCCCTCCCTCATCGACCAGATTTGCATTTTGAATGGAATCCTGTGCCAACACCTCCAAATAGCGGAATTTATTGCAGGCGGATATAAACGCGGTCGGCGTTTTCTTTTCTCCCATGCCTACGACATACATCCCGGATTCGCGCAGACGAACCGCCAGTCTGGTAAAATCGCTGTCGCTCGACACGATGCAGAAGCCCTCCACATTCCCGGAATACAGAATATCCATCGCGTCAATGATCATCGCCGAGTCAGTGGCGTTTTTCCCGGAAGTGTAGCCGTACTGCTGTATTGGCGTAATGGAAAAATCAAGCAGCACATTTTTCCACATGCCAAGCGCCGGTTTTGTCCAATCACCGTAAATACGCTTATAGGTTGCAACACCGTCGTTTGAGATTTCATCCAGTATCGATTTGATATACTTTTCCGACACATTATCCGCATCAATTAAGACTGCGTAGCGATTTCCTCTTTCCATTTAAACCCTTTTAAACCCCTTATCTCTTATATTTGAAATTACAATAATGCTAATTTGTAAATTACAATTTCATTATAGGCTTTATTAACTATATTATCAATCCAAAATTTAGATGTAAACATACAATTGGAATAATATTTATTTCTAACCAAAATATAACTGTCTTTTAATGAAAAACACCGGCTTTGTCCGCTATAATAATTCAAGTTTAACAAAAGGAGAATTTGAATTGGAAGATAAAATTTTAAGCCAGTTGGATGATATTATAGACGGAAAGCATATTAAAACGGTATTTCAGCCCATTGTTTCGCTGCGGGACGGCTCCATTATCGGACACGAGGCGCTAAGCCGCATTACCTGCTGCTCAGACCTTGCAAACCCCGAGCAGATGTTTCAGGCTGCCGGCGAAAGCAACCGGCTCTGGGATTTGGAGCAGCTCTGCCGAACCACGGCGCTGCGAACCGCATATCTGAAAATGCAGCCGCCCTACGCCAAAAAGCTGTTTTTGAACGTAAACCCGAACATCATGCACGACGCAAAATTTAAGCAGGGCTTTACGAAGGAATATTTACAGCAATACGGCATCACTCCGGAAAATATTATCTTTGAAATAACGGAACGGAAGGCCATTGATGATATGTCCGGCTTCAAAGGGACGATATCCCATTACAAAAACCAAAGCTACCAGATCGCGGTGGACGACGCGGGTGCCGGCTATTCCGGTCTGAATCTGATCAGCGACATCAACCCGCATTTTATTAAGCTGGACATGCAGCTAATCCGCAACATTGATTCTGACAGCATTAAATACGCCTTGGTTCGCAGCATGGTGGAGCTTTCTCATATTTCCAATATCAGCCTAATTGCCGAGGGCGTAGAAACCAAGGAGGAGCTGACGACTCTTATCAATCTGGGCGTACAGTACGCGCAGGGATATCTCCTGCAAAGACCAAACGAAAATATCGAGGACATCAGCCCGGCAATATTACAGATTCTAAACGAAGTGAACCAGCGGAAAAATCATATTTTCGGGGGAACGGTAAGCAACACCTTTATTGAAAATATCTGTACGGAATCCGAAACCATACCGCCCTGCTCCAAGGTGGAGGAGGTTTTCGACAGGCTGAAACAGGACTCCGCCTCGTTTGGTCTGTGTGTGGTGGAAGAAGGCGCCGTGCTGGGCGTGGTAACGAAATCCCGGCTGGTATTACAGCTCAGCGGTCGATACGGGTTCAGCCTGAACGGCAGAAGATATATTTCAAGTCTGATGGATTGCGATTTTTTATCGGTAGACTGCAAAACCCCAATCAGCGCGGTGTCACACATGGCGATGTCGCGTCCTGCGGAAAAGCTGTACGATTTTATTGTCGTTACAAAAAACGACAAATATCTCGGAACCGTAACAATCAAGGACCTGTTGCAGAAAACAACGGAAATCGAGGTGGTAAACGCGAAATATCAGAATCCGCTTTCCGGTCTGCCCGGCAACCTGGTCATTGAACAGAAAATTACCAAATGCATCTCCGATGAGGCGCAGTATTGTGTTATTTACATCGACATCGACAATTTCAAAGCTTACAACGATGTTTACGGATTCGAGAACGGAGACAGGATCATTAAGCTGTTGGCCGACACCATCCTGACCTATTTGCCAAAGGAACAATTTGTGGGACATATCGGCGGAGACGATTTTGTCGTAATCCTGAATAATTACGAGGGAGCCGGACTTTGCGGGCTGATTATCGACGCGTTCAGTAAAAAGGGGTTACAGTACTACAACGCGCAGGATATCGCAAACGGATACATTACCGCCGAGAACCGGCGAGGAAAAATAGAAAAATTCCCGCTCATCTCCCTGTCGATTGCGGGAATCAGCAATAAAACCCGGCATTATTCCGGTGTGAACGAGCTGACTGAAGAGCTGGCAAGACTGAAAAAGAAAAGCAAGCAGCAGTGTGGAAACAGCTGCTGCCTGCATTAACATTTTCTTTAAAAGCCGACCATAAGTCCGCCGTTTTCGCAATAAAAACTGGTAAGCCCCCGTGTCTGTAAAACCGTGATTTTTGCGGTGAGACAGGTGTGGGTAATCAGCTCCTTCAGACGCTGTGCACCCTTGAGATTGTTGCAGTGCGTAATAACGACCGGTTTTCCGGTTATATTTTTCATTTTTCCAATCAGCTCCACCATAAGCTGAATGGCGCGCTCCTCGCCGCGTGGTTTTTGCTGAACTTTTATTTTCCCCTCCGGGGTATTGGATGCGATCGCCCGGATTCCTAACGTAGCGGCCAGCTTCCCTACCAGAGCAGGCATTCTGCCGGTTTTAATCAGGTTATCGAATGTACTGAGTGAGAAAAGCAGAAAAAGGCTGCTGGAATATGTCTCTAGCTGCGCGGTTATTTCTTCGAAGCTGTAGCCGTCGCGAATCAGCTCCTCCGCCTTGCGGATAATCAATACCAATCCGCCCCCGGTACTATGGGAATCCAGCACATGGATTTTTTTCTCCGGAAACTCCTCCAAAACCATATCTCTAGCAACCAGAGCGCTGTTGTAGGTTCCGCTCAGCGCGCTGGTCATGGCAACCGCTATTGTCTGGTCGCTTTTGCGGAATTCCTCCGCCCAGCTTTCCGGAGAAGGGCACGCGGAGGAGGACGGACCTTTATAGGTTTGCATATGACCCAGCATAAGGTTTATATTGAGGGAATCGTCATCCACATATTCCGTGTCGCCCACTCTGATTCTAAGTGGCACCTTGGCAAAATAAGCGCAGAAATTGCGGGACAATTCCTCCGGAAAATCGCATGAGCTGTCTGAAACGATACTCCATGTCATAAAAGCACTTCCCATTTCGTGATATGGTTTTTAATATTAGGTGTGTTAGTTTATATTACCATAATTATCTTTGCTTTTCAATTCAATTTAAAATTAAATATAAATAAATAGTGATTAACTTGCAAAACACCTTGATTTTTTCAATGACGAGGGTTTTGTCGTTAACGGACTATATGTATTAAAGCACAAAAATGCTTGTCCAAATTTTCCGAAAAAGATTTTGGACTGTTAATCAAAAATCATTTTTTTCGGAGCGACCATTTCAATGGTTCCGTACTCAAAGAAGCGCCCGTTTACAATACAGTCGTGAATGAAATACGCGGCAGGATAGCCCAGGCCGATCAGCAGCTTTGCCGCGCTCCGTCCAACCTCCACGTCTCCAAACTCCATGACAAAGCTCATCATCCGTATCCCCCCGCTGACTTTTCTTACTGTATTTTATGCTCTAATTATGCTCACCGTTCCTTTCATTTCTTATACATGGAAGGAGCAATTTTCCTTCCGTATAGAAGTTGTGCGAACGGTGATAAATAACATATACGTGGAGAGATAGCAATTGACTATAAAATTCAATCAGCTGAAACAAAGAATAAGCGGCAACCCCAACGGATCACCGCTTATAAAATACGCCGATTCTATTTTTTGCCCGCGGCGGTCAGAATGCTGTCGCGGTGCTGCTGCTCATACGTTGGGTCCGCGCCCGGATTATGAGCCAGGCTGTTATAGAGATACAAATCAAAATGTCCGGTAACATTGTTTGCCGCTATTGTGTCAAAGGAGTGCGGCATTCCGGAGAGTGAAGCCGCAAAATTAATCCCCTTATGGTAAATCACAACCGGACGGGGCTTCCACACCCAGCTCGGGAAAAGCTTTTTCATCGTCAGTGTATCGTTCGCGGTCAGCGGCTCCACATCGGAGTGATTCAGACCGCCCAGCATCTTCACCTTGAACTGGAGACCCGTCTGAACATCGGTAATCAGAAAAACATCATTTCGCTTGATCAGATATTTCCCGTCCAAAAACCAGTCGACCAGCTTGCCAACCCTTGCGGGGGAGGCACTTTCACCCGGCATCACCGCGTAATTTCTCGGCGCGTAGCCGTTAATTGCTATTTTCTGGCCTTCGTTGAGCCATTCGTCCGGTTCCATGTAATTGTACTTTAATATATCGGATTGCGGTACGCCGAATTTGGACGCAACCACGCTTACATAATCGCCCGCCTTCACCGTGTAAGTAACCGAGGGCCACTTCAAAACCGGGGCGGGCTTTGCATTCTGGCTTGCCCCGGGGATATACAATACCTGATTCGGGTAAATACCCGTACCGGTTAAGCCGTTAAAGCTCACGATTTTATCGGCTGTTGTTCCATATTTCTGTGAGATGAGCCATAGGGTATCGCCGCTCTTAACCGTATATTTCTGAGCCGGCCGGAGGGTCAGCTTTTGACCGGCGTAGATGGCATCCGCCGTCAGACCGTTATACTGCTTTAGCTGCGCTACCGTCAGACCGTTCGCACTGGATATTTTCCATAGGCTGTCGCCGGATTTTACCGTGTAAACCGTACCCGCCGCAGACACCGAAACCCTTATCATAAATGACAACAATAGCATAACTATAGCTGTGGCAAGAATACGTTCTGCATATCTCATAATTAATCATCCTCCATTCCATTGTTTTTGTGCAATTTCATGTCGAACCGTGTATTCAATATAACATAAACCGACCTTTATTTCCTTGCAAAATTTTTGGCAAATAAAATGGAAGGGCACGAAACGCCCGATATCCATAAAAAATCGGCAGACCCCGGGGGGTCCGCCGAATATTATTTCAGGTCATTTCACGCAATGCCGCGGGAGACAAGCCTGCCTGCCACCGCCTCCAACGGAGATAACACCGTAAGATAAATTGAAAGCACCAGCTCCGCGCAAGTCTGTATCGCGCAGATCAGCTCCATTGCGTAATCGGTCTGACTAATCTTCTTCTCCCTGATCAGACCCCGCATCCGCTCGTTAATCTCCTCCGCGCTTTCCGCGAAGCTATGGTCTCCAATATAATCAATCTCACGGAAAAAGGAATAGTTTTCTTCCATAAAGTGAAGCAACTCGTTTTCGTAGCGCACATGCGCTTTTAAATTTCCCTCAAACTGTGGGGTATGCGCGCAGCAGAAAAAATCCGAATAATAGTGACTCAGGATGCCGAATCTCTTGGAAGCCCGGCTTCCCACAATTTTACAACCGGAATTGCACAGGCGCTTCGTTTTCCTTTGAAGCATCTTGCTGCAATATCGAACACGGTGCGGTCTCAGAAAAGAAACCCCATGATCCGGGCAGGTATTTCCCTTTAAAAAGCTGTGCTGATC
>JAEZWL010000218.1 GCA_023420245.1 Bacillota bacterium
CAGGCGCTTCACAGCCAGGAGCTGCTTGATCCCCTGCGCGGCTATCTCGCCAAGGCGCTGGCCGAAATTACGCCGGGCGACCTGCAATACTGCTTTTTTACCAACGGCGGCGCGGAAGCGGTTGAAATGGCGCTGAAGCTCGCGCGTATCGCAAGCGGCGGGCGATGGTTTGTTTCGGCGGTCGGCGGCTTCCACGGTAAGACAATGGGCGCAATCTCCGTCGGCGGCAAGTCGACTTACCGGGTGCCTTACCTGCCCATGGTTCAGCAGGTGACACACGTAACCTACGGGGATGCCGCTGACCTGCGCCAAACCCTTTCCCGTTTGAAAGCGGTGGGCGAAAGCGTCGCTGCGGTAATCCTCGAGCCGATTCAAGGGGAAGCCGGCGTTATTGTTCCTCCTGCGGGATACCTGAAGGAGGTTCGCGCAATCTGCGACGAATTCGGTGTTTTCCTTATTTTTGATGAAATTCAGACCGGAATGGGACGTACCGGCAGCTATTTCCGCTGCCTTGAGGAAGACGTTACGCCGGATATCATGACTTACGGCAAGGCGTTCGGCGGCGGAATCATGCCAATTACGGGTATCATCGCCCGCCCGAAGCTTTGGGTGGAATCCTTAAAGGAGAACCCGTGGCTGCTGGGCTCCCCGACCTTCGGCGGGAACCCGCTCGCCTGCTCCGCTGCCCTCGGCGCAATTGAGTTTATGGTGAAGCACGACGTACCGAAGCTGGCACACGAAAAGGGTGAATTCCTGATTTCAGGACTGCGCAGGCTTGCCGAAAAATATCCGAAGGTGATTCAGGAGGTTCGCGGCGTTGGTTTGATGATCGGTGTGGAATTCTTCCAGTCGGAGTACGGCTATAGCGTTGCAAAGGGTCTGTTCGCCCGTAAGGTGATGACAGCCGGTACGCTGAACAATGCAAAGACCATCCGCTTTGAACCGGCTGCGGTCACCAGCTATGAAGATTTTGAAAAGGTTTTAAAATTCATGGAAGAAGCGCTCGCCGACACTCAAAAGGAATTCGGACTGTAACAATCTGCGGCCCTCGGGAATTCCCGGGGGCCTGAATTATGAGGTGATATTATGATGCAGGAAACCATGCCGAAAATCGTAACGCAAATTCCCGGTCCGAAGTCCAGAGAGCTTTTACAGCGGAAAAACGCGGTTGTCGCGCGGGGAATCAGCTGCGGCACCGGAATTTTTACACAGGAGGCGAAGGGTGCTCTGCTCAAGGACGTGGACGGCAATGTCTACGTGGATTTCGCTGCCGGAATCGGCGTTATCAACGCGGGGCACTGTGACGGCGAGGTGGTGAAGGCCATCCGGGAACAGTCGGAAAAATTTATCCATACCTCCATTAATGTCGCAATGTATGAGCCTTATGTCGCGCTGGCGGAAAAGCTGGCTGCTGCGGTTCCCGGCGATACGCCGAAGAAGGTAATGCTTGCCAACAGCGGCGCCGAAGCCGTGGAAAACGCGGTGAAAATCGCGCGCAAGTATACGGGAAGGCAGGGTGTGGTGACTCTGGAAGGCTCCTTCCACGGCAGAACGCTGATGACGATGAGCATGACGAGCAAGGTGAAACCCTATAAAGACGGCTTTGCGCCGTTTGCGCCGGAATGCTATAAGATTCCGTGCCCGAACGAATACCGCAATCCGTTTCCGGCGTCCGGTATGGATTGTACCGACACCTGCGCCGATTATTTCGAGAATATGCTCCATACATCGCTTTCTCCTGAGATGGTTGCCTGTGTGGTTCTCGAGCCGGTACAGGGCGAGGGCGGCTTTATTCCGCTTCCGGCCGGCTATTTGGAGCGGATGCAGAAAATTTGCCGTAAGAACGGAATTGTGTTCGTTCTGGATGAGGTGCAGGCGGGCTTCGGGAGAACCGGCAAGCTGTTTTCCTGTATGCATGCCGATATTGAGCCGGATTTGATTATCCTGTCGAAATCCATCGCGGCTGGGATGCCGCTGAGCGCGGTCGTCGGAAAAGCAGAAATCATGGATGCACCGATTCCCGGGGCAATCGGCGGAACTTTCTCGGGGAATCCGGTTTCCTGCGCCGCCGCGTTAAAGGTTCTGGAGAAAATGGAAAAGGAAGACCTTCCCGGGAAGGCGGAAGCGTTAGGCGCCTACTTGATGAAACGGCTGAACAAAATGAAGGAAAAATACAGCGTCATCGGCGACGTTCGCGGGCAGGGCGCGATGCTCGGCATGGAATTTGTCAAGGATCGCGGCACCAAAGAACCCTATCCCGAAATTGTGCCAGAAATACTGAATTCCTGCCTCAAACGCGGCGTGATTTTAATCAATGCGGGAATCTACGGAAACTGCATCCGCTTTTTACCGCCGCTGGTCATGACGGAGCAGCAGGCAGAGTATGGGATGGACCAGCTCGAGTGGGCGATTGCGAATCATTTGGATGGAAACGGCGTTGACAAAAAAACCGCAATAAGATAAGATAATGCGTATTAAGGTAAGTTATGTTGTTTTGTTACAAAAATCAACATAAAGCGAGGAATACGCGTGAAAAACTACGCAATCGGAATTGATTTCGGAACGCTCTCTGCGCGCGCCCTGATGATCGACGCGCATACGGGAGAGGAGTTGGGGGTCAGTGTTTTTGAGTACCCCCATAAGGTGATGGAGGATGCGCTTCCCTGCGGAAAAAAGCTGGGAAGCGGGTGGGCGCTGCAGCATCCGCAGGATTATCTGGACGCGCTGCGGCTGACGGTGCGGGACTTGCTGAAATGCACAAAGACTGACCCCGGTGCTGTAATCGGGGTGGGCGTTGATTTCACCTCCTGCACCCTGCTCCCGGTTGACCGGAACAATACGCCGCTGTGCATGCTGCCGGAGTTTGAACAGGAGCCGCATGCTTACGTAAAGCTGTGGAAGCACCATGCCGCGCAATACTGTGCAGATCGCATCGACGGTCTGGCGCGGGAGCGGAATGAAGAATTTCTGCGTCTCTACGGCGGAAAAACCAACAGTGAATATCTTCTGCCCAAGGTGCTTCAGATTGTGGACGAAGCGCCGGAGGTATATGAGAAATGCGACCGGATTGTAGAGGCTGCGGATTGGATTGTCTGGCAGCTTACCGGGAAGAGGACTCGCAGTACCTGTGTTGCGGGCTACAAGAGCTTTTGGAACTACCGTACCGGATATCCGCCGCGCGATTTTTTGACCAAGCTTAATCCGGCTCTGGAGAACCTGACGGATGAGAAGCTGCAAGGTGAATTGGTGGACGTCGGTCAGTGTGCCGGCACGGTTACGGCGAAAATGGCGCATATCACCGGACTGAAGCCAGGAACTCCGGTTGCGGTTGCCATTGTGGACGCCCACGCTTCACTGCCTGCCTGCAAAATTTCCGAAGCCGGTAAAATGCTGCTGATTCTGGGAACGTCAACCTGTGAAATCGTATTGGACAAAGAGGAAAAAGCGGTTTCCGGGGTATGCGGAGTCGTGAAGGATGCAATTGTTCCGGGCTATTTTGCTTACGAAGCGGGGCAAAGCTGTGTGGGCGACAGCTTTGACTGGTTTGTAAACAGCTGTGTGCCTGCTTCCTGCCGCGATGAGGCCAGAGAAAAGGGCGTCGGAATCCATAAGCTCCTGCGCAGTAAGGCGGAACAGCTTCGCCCCGGCGAGAGCGGTCTTCTCGCGCTGGATTGGTGGAACGGGGTGCGTTCCACTCTGATGAACTTCAACCTGAGCGGAATGCTTCTGGGGATGACGATGCACACGAAGCCGGAGGAAATTTATCGTGCGATGATCGAGTCCACCGCTTTCGGTGCAAGAAAAATCATCGAGGCTTACCGCGCGGGCGGGGTAGAAATCCGCGAGCTGTACACAGCCGGCGGAATTGCCTCCAAGGATGAAATGATGATGCAGATTTACGCCGATGTTTGCAATATGACGATATCCATTTCCGGCAGCAGCCAGTCGGGCGCGCTCGGGAGCGCGATTTACGGAGTCGCCGCGGCGGGAAAAGAGAAAAGCGGCTATAATGATTTCAGGCAAATCGTGCAGACGCTCGGAAGGCTTCAGGAGCGTGTTTATGTGCCGGTTGCGGAAAATGCGGCGGTCTACGAGCTGCTGTACCGGGAGTATGACCGTTTGTATCAATATTTCGGCAAAGGAGAAAACCGGGTAATGGAAGCGCTGAGCGCGCTGAAAACAGCGAAAAATCCCGGAGGCGAACAGCTGTAAAATCAGAAGAACCCCGCTGATTCCATGCCTTCGGAATCAGCGGGGTTCATTTAATGTTCCTGTTCGGGCAACATCACATTCTGCGGATTGTACTGATGCATAGCCCTGACCATGCGTTCGTTTGGCTCGAAAATCAGCTTGCCCCGGGTTCCGTTTCTGCGAAAGATTAAAAACCAGCGGTCAGGGGAAGCCTTGGAAGAAGCTACATCGTAAACGGTTTCTATGTTTTTATCCGCAAACCGGTCGGCGTACCGTGCGCTGACCGGCGCCATAAATTCAATTTCGTAGAAACGCAGGGAAAGCAGATGCTTCCTTTTTTTAAATCCGATGATTACATCAATATCCAAATCCCCGTTGGTCAGGGAATATTCAAACTCAAAATTCAGTCTTCGGATGAGAATCCACGCAATCCATCCGAGGGCGATCAATATCACCGGTCCAGCGATTCCCGCAAGCGGCGTAAATAAGACGGAAACGCCGACCATTACAGCGCCGGCGGCAACCAGAGCCTTTAAGGCAATCACCGGGGCAGATGATTTTCGCCTTACCAGTTTTTCGATAAAGATATCATTGAATGCGCTCATTGAAAAAATCCTCCGTAATCACTCTTTCTAGAAATTCAGCAATTTGTAACAAAGCAGAATCATGACGCGGAAAATTTAGAACCTGTCATCATATAGTACCATAATTTTTACCGAAAAACAAATGAATGTGAAATGTTTTTGTTGATTATTACGCGGTATTTATTATTAGGATTTAATTTTATTGAGCATTACGGTATAATAAATATTACTGATTAATAATAGATGGAGGCATTCTGCTGCAATGAAAAAAGCAACTTCGCAAGATGTGGCCAGGCTGGCCGGAGTGTCGCAATCCACGGTATCTATGATACTCAATAAGAAGGATAACGTATCCTTTTCCCGGGAAACAATCGAGAGTGTTCTTGCGGCTGCGAAGCAGCTGCATTATCAAAGCGCGAACAGCCGCGGCAAAATTACTCAGAACGCCAGCAAAACCATAGCGGTGTTCTGCCCGACATTAGGAAACCCGTATTACACCATGCTGCTGCAGACAATCGGAAACGAAGCGTGGAAAAACGGCTACAGTATCCTTATCTGCAATACCCAGCGCAATTCCTCCGCTGAGGAGCAGTATGTAAATATGTTTTTGAGCGGAATTGTCTGCGGGGTAATTTATACCTATTTTCCCCAATACCCGGAGCTGTTTCAGAAAATCGCCTACAAACTGCCCGCTGTCGTCATGGGCGATAAGGACGAAACGATTAACGCGGACGCGGTGGAGCTTAACAGCATTAAATCGGGAATCATCATCGCGGATCACCTTCTCAGCCTTGGTCATGAAAAAATAGCCTATATTTCCACGCCCATCCGCGGTCGGCAGCTTGCACGCCACCGCAGGCTGGAGGGCATCCGTCAGGAATTTGAAAAGCACGGCATTCAAAACGGGGTTATCCTGAAAATGCAGGAAGAGCCTTCAACCCAGAAAAATACTTCGTTAAACACGGAGTACTCCGCCGGCTACGAGCTGACCAAAGAGCTGATCGAAGAGGGTGATCAGGGAATTACCGCGTTTGTTGGTCTTAATGATATGGTTGCACTGGGAATTATGGATGCCTTAATTGATATGAAGTTTAAAATTCCGCTGGATTATTCCGTTGTCGGCTGCGACAACAATATAAATTCCGGCTTAAGGCGGGTATCCCTGACTACGGTGGAGCATTATATCACAAAAAAAGGGGAAGACGCTTTTAATCTGCTGCTCACCAAAATGGAAACCGGAGATTCCCCGCAAAAAGACAGTACGCCAAAGAAAATTATGCGCCTGGAATATGAACCCCGTCTGATTATACGGGATACAACCGGTCCTAACCGAAAAAAGAAAAAAGCGAGTAAGTAAGAACCGACGAAAAGCCTTCTGTTCAAGAGAACGGGAGGCTTTTCTTAGCATAGAGTCGACGATACAATCACTGCCGGCGGCACGATTGCGCGGGATAACAGGCAGATGGATTTGGAGGAGCAGCACGGAAAATATCCTCGCAATCCTAAGCTGTTTTTAAAGCAATCGACTATACGGAGAAGAAAAAGGCAAAATTGTATTGTTGGTTTCCACAAAGATTTTTAATGAAACAGGTACAATTACACAAATTATTATTTTAAATTGTAATATTAATAGGCTGCGGAATGAAATTGGTTATTAACAAAGAAAAAATCGGTTCCGCTAATACCCGAAATATTATTATTAATAAAAAGTTGGTGCAAATAAAGAAAAGAAAGGTATGTTAAATGTTTAATTCTTAATTGCGGTCTATTCAGAGAAAATGATTCGGATTTGGTGAAAACTATTAATAATATTTATTAATAGTTTTGTTAATTTTATGGACAATACAAGCAATTGTTTTGTTAATAAATCTTTAAATACAATCAAATGTTATATAAAATAATCAAAATACCAAGCGTCTTTTGAGCATATTGACAATAATCAGCCCCTTGTTTATAATATGACCGTAACAAAACAGAAGACACGAAGGGATAACTTGCAAATGGAAGCAAGACCGCGAGGAGAATTCTAAATGTGTCACTTTACCTAATTGATCTATTTGGCATAATACATAACCGGAGGGATTTCAAAGTGGCTTGTATTGAATTGAAGAATGTTGGAAAATGTTTTGCTAAGACTACCATTATCGAAAACATGAACCTGAAAATCGAGGATGGCTCGTTTACCGTACTGGTTGGACCATCCGGCTGCGGAAAGACAACCTTGCTTCGCATGATTGCCGGTATCGGTCCCCAGACCTCAGGGCAGGTTCTCATTGACGGGAAGGACGTGACCGACATTGCTCCCGGAAAGCGGGAGGTCGCTATGGTTTTTCAGAACTACGCGATTTATCCGACCATGAGCGTGCGCGCAAATATTGAGTTCGGGCTCAAGAACAACAAGGTTCCCAAAGAAAAAAGGGATCACCTGATTAATGAAATCTGCGATATTGTCGGGCTGAAGGATTATCTGGACCGAAAGCCGTCCACTCTCTCCGGCGGCCAAAGGCAGAGGGTCGCACTGGCTCGCGCTATGGTAAAGCAGCCTAAGGTTTTCCTGATGGACGAGCCTCTCTCTAACCTGGACGCAAAGCTTCGGGTACAGATGCGTGTGGAGCTGATCGAGCTTCACAAAAAGCTCGGTACCACCTTTGTATATGTGACGCACGACCAGGTGGAGGCGATGTCGATGGCGGATAAAATCGTTCTGATGAACAAGGGCGAAATTCAGCAGGAAGCCGCGCCGGAGGTCATTTACCGTGACCCGAACAATATGTTCACCGCCCAGTTTATCGGTACGCCTCCAATGAATATCATGAACGTCGGCAACGGCGATGTAAAGCTTGGCTTCCGACCGGAGCGCGTCCAGCTATCGGCACAGGAGGGCGGGCAGAGCTTTGGCTTTAAAGCGCGCATTAATACGCGTGAGATGCTCGGCTCTGAAACGATTTATTCCGTTTCAAGCGATACCAGCCTGTTTATGGTGAAAAGCTCCGATGACAGCTTCTGTGTGGGGCAGGAGGTTTATGCGGGGATCGAACAGAAGGAACTGTATCTGTTTGACAAGGATGATCAGAGAATCCGCGAGAACCACCCCAACTATGAATCCTACATGAAAATGCTGGGAGGAAAGTAAAATGCGCAAGTCCAAAATTTATCCGTACTTATTGATTCTCCCCGCTATGGCGTTTTTGATTACGTTCTTTGTTTATCCGA